>JAPLZI010000005.1 GCA_026395095.1 Candidatus Tayloriibacteriota bacterium | reverse complement strand
GAAGAACTACCTTCGCAAAACCGCCAGCGTTCGCACCCGACGAAGCCGAAGAAGCCGGAACAGAAATTTCCCTGAAAAACTGCCAGTTGACCGGATTCCAGGCCGCATAAGCAACGCCCGAGAAACTGAACACCGTAAGAACAGCCACAGCCAAGCCTATGATTTTGGTTTTCATATTATTTTTCGTATTCATATTGTTTAGACTATTGATTTCAAGCGATCTTTATATTTCGCATAGGCGAACGAAGCGATGAGAGCCACCACGCCAAAGACTGTGAACGATACTATTCTATAGAGCTGGCCCAGACTCCAAACATCCACTAGTACTTTGAGGGCTGTTATGATGAACAGGATAAGACCCAAGCGTCTGGCGATCATGAGCCTCTTGCCGAAGCCGATAGCGGTCAGAACGGCGGCATAAAGAATCCAGAACAAGGAAACATATGTGTGAGAACGGTTTTGCGTGGACTCGCGGGCCTGGGTGTAACTATTTTGTGCCCGCATTGCCTGGTCGGTCATGTTGTAGCCGTTGCTATAGAGATTCGCATTCCTGACCTCCGTATTGTATGCCTGTTCCGCAATAGTGATATTGTGATTCTGCTCGAATATGATCTGCGTACTCACAGCATACACAGTGAGGATATTCGCGATGATTATGAACACTGCAATGCCGCGTTTTTGAACCTCGACATTCAGGCTACCAAAGCGATAATAGATGAACCCTATTACATATGCGACCACAACAGCGAGAATGAGGATCAGGAAGTGGGCATTCAATATGACAACAAAATCCGGCGAATAAGGACTCGGGTAATTGTAAGCAAACAGATTGACGAGGCCCAACCCATAGACCACGACGCCCATGACTTGGAAACCGCGATTGCTGATGGTCGAAGCGATCACATACAGGACTACCGACTCAACTAGCCAAGCCACCGCTATCCACGGACCCGAGAGTTGCAATGGAACGGCTACAGACAGGAATGTGACGGCAAGACCGGGCAAGAATATATTCAGAGCCTTGTCTTCCGGATTTGATTTATTGACGATGAAGGCACAGGCCAAATATGCGAGAGCCACGAGGACAGAAGCAAAACCGAGAATACCATCATGATGAGGTTCGAGGAGAGCATAGCCGACGATAGCAAAGCCTAGAGCATTCAGACCAAGCAGAATATAGTTGGCTTTGTCTGTTACCTGTTTGGCTGTGGTCGCTCGAGCGATAGACGCTATGAGGAATATGACGAAAGTAATGACAGCGAATGTCATCGTCGGAGCTAGTGATGTCGTTTCGTTATAATATGATGAATACCAAGCCACGAAGTTGATCATCGTGCCGATAAACGCCAGCGCAATGATTTCGGGCCACTTCTTGAAGAATGACACTGCCATAATGCCGACATTCAAAATCGTAAGATAAGTAAAGAGCTCGAACATGGAATTCGTTCCGGAGTTAGACAAGAATGGAGTAGCGAAGCCGCCGATCACGCTCACCACAGCGAGCACAGGAGTAGCGTTATATATACTGATGGCAAAAGCGAGCGCAGTCACTATGAACATGAATATTCCCGCGGTAAGTGGCGATATGAGGTGGTAGTAGAAATGCGCGGAGAACATCGATAGATACAGGACTGCTATGCCTCCACCCATGAGGAGATCGGAGTAGCGGAGATATTTCTTGCGCAGGAATTGACCGAGAACAATCGCTCCCAAACCAATGATGACACCGATCATGACTCGTCCAGTCACTCCTATCCAATTGTTATCGAAGGCATAATTGAGGAAGATCGCTACGCCGATAATGACGGCCCCTATGCCGATCTTACCGAGAAGGCGGCCGAAGACTTCTTCTTTATTCACTGGAGTCGTTTCGACGACAGGACGTTGAACTGCCGGGGCGGACGGAGCTGTCGGAGAGACTGCAGCTGGGACTACCGGAGAGGTCGCGGCTGAGAAAGACGCAGGAGCAGCGGGGGCTGCCGATTCCGATTTCTTCTGAATCGTTGAGTTCTTTATAATCTTTTCCAGATTACTTATGCGAGAATTCTGGGCGAATATAACAACGAGAATAACGACGACTGCAATGATTTCAATCATGTTTTTTGTAGTTAGTAATTACTAAAATATTGTACCACATATAGATTATTTGGTAAGAGTTGCAGAAAGTGAGGGTGTTTCCTTTTCGAACAAAACGAAGGTTTAAATGCCGTGGTTTGTATGACCAGCGTCATTCGGATTTGTGAGAAAAGGAAACATCCTCACTTCCTACACTTATTTCTTCCCTTTTTTCTGCAACCCCTCGAGCGTAACAAGTAGCGTCGAACCGATGAAAATAGACGAATATGTTCCTATTGCAATACCGATGATGAGCGTCAAGGTGAAATGCTCCGTGATAGAACCGCCGAGGATATAGAGGACGATGAGCGCGATAATCGTCGTCAAGGAAGTGTTTATAGAACGAGTGAAAGTCTGGCTGACACTCTTCCCTACAGTTTCCGCGAATGATTCGCCGCCGAACTGATTCCGCAGATTTTCACGGACACGGTCGAACACCACGATCGTATCATGCACCGAGAAGCCGAGAACCACTAGAAGCGCCGTCACGAATAGAGTATCCACTTCATATCCGGCGAAGTGTCCAAGAACCGAAAACACGCCAGTAGGGATGATCACATCATGAACTAGAGCGATGATTGCCGTGAGCCCGTATTTCCATGAGGCAACAGGGGCCGAGACCTTCCTAAAAGCAAAAGTGATATACAGAACGATGGCTATGATAACGAGAGCTATGGACCAAAGAGCCTTGCGTAGAGCTTCAGCACCAAGGAGCGGACCGATGGAATCAAAGGCGTCCAAAGTTGATTTGGCTGTTCCGGCCGGACTCAATGCGGCGAGGACTGAAGCTTTTTCGGTTGCATTAACAGTCTTCATTCTGACGATGTATTCCTCTTTGCCGTCGGATGCTTTGCTCGGACGAATAGAGGCGCTAGGGTCAATCTTCGTAATCTCGGCGGTTACAGCTGATTGCGAAGGTCGAGCGCCGTCATAGGAAATTTCGATCAGGGTTCCTCCAGTAAAATCAATACCCGGCAAAAGTCCCCAAGTAAAAAGCGAAATCAATGAGGCTATGACCAAGATGCTTGATATCGTATAAAAGATTTTTCTGTATTTGACTACGAACATGTTATTGGTTTGAAACGCCTTGATTCGTGGCGTTTTTATTTTTTTTGCTAAATCCGTTGCTTATGAGGAACCGCGCGAGCTTCGTATCCTCTCTCGGAGCCACAGCATAGAGCATCAGTCGCGAAGCCGTGATAGCCGTGAACATAGACACCAGAACACCGATCAGAAATACCAGCGCAAAACCGGTGATGACCGATGTTGAACCGAATTTGTAGAGAATAATAGCGGTGATAATGCTGGAAATATTTGAGTCACGAATGGACGGCCAAGCACGATGAAAGCCTTCATGCATGGCGTCTGCAACACCGCGACCGCGGCGCAACTCTTCTTTCATGCGCTCGAAGATGAGGATGTTAGCGTCAACCGCCATGCCGATCGTGATGATAAAACCGGCTATGCCAGCGGCCGTGAGAGTGACAGGAATGAACTTAAATAATGCCAGCATGAGAACCGTATAAATAGCCAGAGCTATCGTAGCGATAAAACCAGGCAAACGATACCAGACGATGAGGAAAATACCAATCAGGATAAATGAAACTATTCCCGCGAGGATGCCCCCATTCACGGCTTCCTGCCCGAGCGTTGGACCGATAGTTTTTTCAGAGATGAGGGTGATCGGTATTGGCAAAGCACCAAAATTGATATTACGCACTAGAGTCCTGGCCGATGGCAAAGTGAAACCGCCGCTTATCTGTGCTTGGCCATTTGGAATTTCTTCACGAATAACCGGAGCCTCGATCAAGGAATTATCTAGAAAGATTCCTAGGTAATCGCCTTTGTGCTCCTTCGTAACTTTTGCAAAAAGCGTTCGCCCTTCATCCGTAAAACTAAGTTGGACGAGCGGTTCATTGGTAGTTTGATTGAAACCGAGAGATGCACGCGCGATGGTCGCGCCATTCAATCCGACGCTCTTAAACAAGGCAATAAAAGCCGGGTCTTTTTCTGTTGGGGTCGTTGTTGCGAGCGTGACTCCGGCCGCGGCGGTCCTAAAAGCTTCTAACTCTTTTGCGTCCGCCAGACGGAATTCGAGGTTTGGGGTGGCACCGATCGCCGCGGCCGCCTCCTTCGTATCAGTAACGCCGGGTAGTTCTACGATGAGCTTGTAAGCAGACTCTTCTGACGACAACGTCGCATTTTGTTCGGTCTGCACGAGCGGCTCGGAAACACCGAAAAGATTTACGCGGCGCTCCACATCGTCTCGGAGAGCTGTCATAGAATCAGCGATATCTGCCGGCTTCAGTTTCGAAACATCGGCTTTATATACAAGGTGTGACCCGCCAGAAAGGTCGAGACCGAGGCGGAATGGCCGTGAGGATTCGGGACCGTTGGTAGAATAGACAAAATAGCCTATTAATACAGCGATAACGACGACATAGAAGGCCTTGGCTCGCTGTTTTAACATAATGCCGTATTGTATAGGTTTTTTAGATTTTCGCAATATGAGGTACCTCGAGTTCAATATTGAACTGAAACACTTGGATTAGGATTCAAGCATTACGCAAAGAAATGATAAACATACATTTAAGAAAGTAGCGCACGCGAAAAAAATCCCCCACCCCCCCCTAACCCCCACCCTAAAAAATTTTCATTGACAGTGGCAGAAGTCTCTGATGAAATCGGTGTATAAGCGCATATATTTGTTCACACTGTCAATAAAGATTTTTAAGGAATCGACATACCTACCCCCCGAGCAAACTTACATTAACTTTATTTGTTCAGGCCTGCCCGCTCTAACCTACATTAAATTCAGCGCTTTTAACTTTTACGGTCTTTCCCTTTAGTTCCTTAATTCCCTCCCTCAAAGAAACTCTCGGCGCCCATCCCAAAAGCTTTTTCGCTAGAGAAATACCGGCTCGAGTGTCGCGCGGCTCCAGCCTAGCCGAAATATAGACAACTTTTCCGCCGATTAAGGCCGCGATTTCATTCATGCTGTAATTTTTACCGCTGCCGATATTAATCACCTCACCATTCCCCACCTTCGGACTTAGAGCCGCCAGTAGATTTGCCCGCACGACATCAGAGACATTGGTACAATCACGAGTCTGTTTTCCATCACCAGTCACCGTGATCGGCACGCCGCGGCGCATTTGATCCAGAAATTTTGGAATAGCCTGCGCGTAAGATCCACTCGGCGGCTGTTTCGGACCATATACATTGAAGTAGCGCAAGGAAACTGTTTCGAGCCCGTATATTTTCGAAAACATACTGCAATAGAGCTCACCAATGTATTTCTGCAAGCCATACGGACTCTTCGGCATCGGCGTCATTGTTTCAACCAAGGGCAAAATCGGCTGATCCCCGTAAGCTGAACTTGAAGCAGAATAAATAACCCGCTTGGAATGGCTCTCCTTGGCCGCCATAAGCACGTTGAATGTCCCATCTATATTTGTACTGTGTGTTTCTCTCGGAAAATCGATTGAAAATTTTACTCGCGGCAGACAAGCCAAATGAAATACATAAGCTCCCTCGCCAACTTTTCCAAATACTTTTTTGAGATCTGCCGGCTTCGTCACGTCAGTTTTATGAAAAATAGCCTTTTTATTGATTAACGATCTATTTCCATTCACGAGATTATCGATGACATGCACCTCAAAATCTTCATCAATTAGGGCATTGACGAGATGTGCGCCGATGAATCCAGCGCCGCCTGTTACGATCGCCACCTTATGCTTCCTGGTCTTTTTAGACATATTAAATTCCCTGCCTTGAAATCAAAGCGCGCAAGGTCTGCAGAGCAATCTTCATATCGAGCGGAAGTGATCGGTTCTTCACATAAAATAGATCATAAGAAAGCTTGTCACGAGTATCGTTTATAGCCACAGCGTGATGAGGGTGTGCTCGGTGATATATTTGGGCCCATCCGGACAAACCTGGCTTGATGAGGTGACGAGCATTGTAATACGGCACTTCTTTTTCATAGATTTTCACCAGAGCCGGTAATTCCGGTCTAGGACCGATCAGGGATTGGTCCCCTTTTATGACGCTCCAGAGCTGCGGCAATTCATCTAGTCTCGTCATGCGAATAAAATGCCCGACTTTCGTTATCGACTGTGTCGTCTTTTGTCCAGCACCATACATGCCGCCGTCATCGGCCGTCATGCTTCTGAACTTGATAATCTTGATTGACTTGCCGTTTTTTCCCACTCGTTCCTGAACTACGAAGAGAGGCCCACCATCATCAGCTTTTATGGCCAAACATATGAACGGATACAAGAGGAGCGAGACGAGACCGACGACGAGAGCCACGACGATGTCCATGGCTCGCTTGAATACGTCATACGCCTTGCTCTTACCGACAGCCAGAACTGAATTCTCGACTAACCATCTCTCCCCGACGAGCGACAGTGGAATGCGGTCAAAAATAGCCTCATACAAAATGCTCACATCCATCACCTGAACGCCTGAAAAAATCAGAGAGTAAAGCGAGGACATGGCTCCTTCGACAGCCGGGTTACGCAGGTCAGCAATAACTAATGATGCTCCCGTCCGAGCTACAGCTTCTTTTATAATCATCGCCATTTTCCCTGGTTCTAGATCAGGAACAAGCTTTTCTTTGAAAACCATGCCGTATTTGCCATCGCCCATCACTTCCGAATAAAGATCCTCCACATCAGCACCGGTACCGATGATGATCCCAATACGTTTCCTGCCACTCACAATCACCGGAAACATGAAACCGCGCCACAGATACAGAGCTGCCGTTGATATAATGAAATATATGAATAAGTTGACTTTCGGGGCTATTACGACCGGCGCGAAATAGAAGAAGATCACCCCGAATAATATGTTCACGATCTGGGTTTGTAGAACGAGACCTCTGATATTCCTGCGGACAAAAGCCGCCTGTTTATCGTAAAGTCCAACAGTCATTCCGACTAGGATAAAAACGAGGAAAAGTACGGAAAAAGGCACTATGTGGGTCAGGAATAAAGTGCGGTCTGGAATGCTTCCATAACGCACCGTAAGTGTCAAAATAAGGGAAAAAACAAAGGCCAGAAGGTCACCCAAGATGAGAAGTGAGGTTCTGCGGGACATTGCAATTCTAGTCATGCGAATTACATTAACACAAATACAGGATTTGTTCAAGGGCAGGAGGTGAGGAGAGAAGAAGGACATCACTCCCGAAGAACTCCACTGCTGTATCGATTTTGTGCCTAAAGAATAACCATAATATGATGGCTCCCGCTGGGAAGGTTCTTCAGGAGTGATGTCCTTCTTCTCTCCTCACCGACCCTCTCGCAAAAACCACTTTTTCGTGTTAGCGTAAACACCGTGAAGATACTCTACATCATCACCAAATCCAACTGGGGCGGCGCAGGGCGGCACGTATATGACCTCGCTACCAACATGAAGGAACAAGGCCATGAAGTCAAAGTAGCCCTTGGCGGTTCTGGCACCTTGAAGACACGCCTGGAATCGGCCGGCATATTCACCTACTCGATCGCCGACATGGGCCGCGACATTTCTGTCGGTAAGGACGCCGGCTCGCTCCGACAAATCTTCTCCGTTATAAAAAGCCAAAAACCGGATATCCTGCACCTGCACAGCCCCAAGGCAGCCGGCCTAGGCTCGCTCGCCGGCCGTCTGTTGGGTGTAAAAAATATTATCATGACAGTTCACGGCTGGACATGGAACGAGGACCGTCCATGGTATGAACGACTCGGTATAATATTCGTGTCATGGCTCACTGGCATCCTGTGCCACCGCATCATCGTCATCTCCAAACACGATCATGATCAAGCTATGCGCTTGCCCGGCCTTGAGAGGAAAATAATATTCGTGCCACTCGGCATCAGACCTTCCCCACTAGTCTCTGTAGACGGCGCCAAACAATTCATGGCAAAAGCGATCAACATGGACGTGGCCGATTTCAATAAAAAAACCATAATAGGAACGATCGCAGAACTTCACCGCAACAAAGGTCTGACTTTCCTGATCGAAGCCATGGCCATGATAGTCACCAAGTTTCCAAGTGCGTCGTGCATCATAATGGGCGAAGGCGAAGAGAGGACCCGGCTGCAAACATTGATACGAGAAAAAGGTCTGGAACAACAGGTTTTTTTGTTAGGCTATGTCGAGGATGCCGCACAATACCTCAAAGCTTTTTCAATATTCGTGCTTCCTTCTATAAAAGAAGGCTTGCCCTATACCATCATCGAAGCAGGCGCAGCTTCCCTGCCAGTCGTGGCAACGACAGTCGGCGGCATTCCAGATATCATTCATGACATGGAATCAGGCATTTTAGTTCAACCGAAGGATTCCAGAGATCTAGCACACGCCTTGATGTTCACCATAGAACATCCCAAGGAAAGCCGCGGATATGGAGCACATCTAAAAGAGACGATCACATCGGTTTTTTCACTGCAAAAGATGCTGGAGTCCTTGTCGCGAATTTATTCAGGAAATTAAGAGGCGGTACTAAAAAACTAATTTTTAATCTGCGGCCACAAAAAGTCGTTTTTCACTGTATCCTTGTGAGCGGGCCTAGCATATTTTCTCATTGAAACGAGGATGCCAAGAAGCACGAATTCGCTCATTATATGGGTGCCACCATAGCTCATGAGCGGGAGCGGCGTTCCCGTGATCGGCAAAAGGTGCATATTCATTCCGACATTCACTGCGATATGTACTATGAAATAAATCGCCGTCCCGATGCCGAATAAAATCTCAAAATTAGTATCACCGCGCATGGCATTTGAAAGTATGCGCCAAACGAGGACGCCATATAGTCCAAAAAGGATGATGACGCCAACTAGGCCCCACTCTTCGGCGTAAGCGGCAAAGATAAAGTCCGTCTGATATTCCGGCAAGAATTTTAGTCTGGACTGCGTGCCATAGCCGAGGCCTTTGCCGAGAATACCGCCCGAACCAACTGCAATCGTGGATTGATAAGCGTTATAGCCAGTCTTATGAACATCTGAGTAAGGATCGATGAATGTACGGATGCGGTTTTTCTGATATTCCTTGAATCCAAAAGACCAAAGTAGGGCAAAACAGACGAGACCAGCCGTCAACATGATGAATAAATGTTTTTTTGATACGCCAGAAACCATAACCATGCTTAGCCAAAACAAAAATATGATGATGGCCGAGCCGAGATCCGGCAGAACGATAACCATAACGAAAAAAACCAAAGCATAAAATCCAGAAACCACGATATGACGCACGTTGGCAATCTCTATATGCCGCCGCGAAAAATATTTTGTCAGGATAATGACGAGAGCTATCTTCGCCAAGTCGGACGGCTGAATAGAGAAGAGGCCGAATGACAGCCAATTCTCAGCCCCGTGCGATGCCTTGCCTATGAAATACAAAGAAGCCAAAAGTAAGATCGATACGATAAAAAGTGCCACGGAAACCCATGTTGACCGGATAAAACGAAAATCAACAAAACTCAATAAGAAGAAAACTATGAGTGCTAGAGATATCCAAATAACCTGATGCAGGGCAAAAGAATTATCTCCCGTAAATGAATACATCGTCGAAAGGCCGGCGGCAAGAATCGGGATCGCGGCCCCCAATAGCCACCAATCTATGCGTAAATTCCTAGGCATGCTTCTATTCTGGCACAGCTAGGACTTCAAGGGAAATAACCTTTCCTAGATGGGAAACAGGCCAAGTGAACGGCGCGATGCCTGTCCCCTGCGAACTGATCTCATCAACTATAGTCCTGGAGAAATCTAACACGTTGCCATCCTTGTCTTTTAGGATCGCATACACGGCAACATTCCGAACCACTAGAGGATCCCGATTGCGGAGGGTTACATCTAACGAAGATTCTGTCGTACTTTCCCTGTAATTCTTGTCAGTAATATCTAAGTTGGCCAAAGTGTCAACACCCGGAACCCATTCTGGTTGCTTTGTAAATTCGAATATTGCTCGAACAGGTACCTGATTAGCGACTCGAAGACCGCCGATAAAGACCATAGTATTCCGGCCAGGTGGCAAGTCGAATATGCCTTCCGATGAAGCCAGTTCGAATCCTTCATTATTCAGAACGCTGAGATGATATGGTATTTTATTGGCTCCGGCTTTTTTGTTCGGATTGACTATGTAAGCAGCTATATTGTAGAGCTTCGGCCCGACTTCTTTGAACCTTACCCACGAAGGCGACGGGATCGCCAAGAATGCATTCGAGCAAAGCTTGGTGCATGACCCTCCACAATCTATCCCCTGTTCATCGCCGTTCTTCTTATTATCGGTGCATGAGGGCGCTTCATAAAAGAATGAGAATATTATTCCTGTTGCGGCTAGAGCAAGAACGACGATCACTATGAAAGCGTATAGATATTTTCTTCGACTAGACCAAGTGGACATGATTTATTGCGTTGTGGATCCGGCTGGAGCTTGTTGTCCTGAGATTTCCTGTTGAATAGCATCCTGTTGAGCTTTGGCGCGCATTACGGCTTCGATTGCCGCTTGTCTAGCTCTGACACTTGATCCTATGACAGTCACCACAAATACTGGCAACATTACGATTGCGACGATGCCTACAACAAGGAAGGTCACCAACCAACGCTTAAAGACAACAGTAGAAATCTCCGCAACTTCAGTTTCCTTTAGGGTTCGATAGAGCTTATAGAGATAAGCGACGCCGATCGGCATATAGAACAGAACGAGGATCATGTTGAGGATCGAACTCACCATTATGTCGGTCGAGGAGTTGTGTTGATATCCAGTGAGTGATGATAGAAGGAACTGAATACCCATAATCACAACTGACAGTAAGAGGTTAACGAGGGCAACAAATATAATTCTCCAGAGGATCTTCCACCATCGTCCTCGAACGAGAGAAAAGCTTTCTGTAAGCGCAGAGAAGCCTTTTTTGCCATCCAAAACGACTCCGAAGTAACTGAATGTCACATACACACCGACGATAATCGCTGGGATAAGGAATAATGCCAGAGATCCGAACGAGACAAGGGCTTGAATGATACCTACCAGAATAACTGACCAGAATATTTTGAAACCAAATGAATATTGATCTTTAACGGAGACTATTGCACTGGGATTCGTTTCTAGATCATGAACTGACTTAACAAGGCTGGTGTAAGCCACAACGGACAATACAAAACCAACAATTGTAATAAGAGCCCCCAGAACTAACAGCGCAAGATTTTCCGTTGATACCAAAGCGTTGCCGATGTAAATAAGCGCGTAAGGAAAGATTAGAATGGTCGTAAAAATACTCCAATTTTTCTTATACATTCCCCAGGCATATTTGAACAAATCGACGGCTCCAATAAGGGGGGCGCTAAGCATAGGGGCAGAAGAAGGCGCAGGGGTTGGTGCTTGAACAGGGGTCTGATTTTGAGGGTCCATTTTAGTTGACTAAATAAAGCCTTAAATAAATAAGATTGGCGACCTCTGTATTATAGCGTCAAGCGAGGAATTGCGGAAGTTTACTTACGCACATTCCGAACGAGAACAATAAGTGAGTAAATCACTTAAAAGCCCTTATCCTTTAAATGTCTATTAAGCTCCACCACCCCTTTCATTTCTAAAACTTCTGGGTATTTCTGAGTAGTATTATCATATACACTTCTAGCTTTATCATAGGAACCATTATTAAAATATGCGACAGCGAGCATGAAAGATTCCACTGGAATAAATTGTTTCGAAAGATTCTTATCTTTTAGAGATACTGATAGGAGCTCAATTGCTTTTGCAGAGTATTTCTTTGCATTTTTTATATCTGTTGAAAGATATTTATCTGACAGATTGGTGAATACAAGCGCTGCATCTCTATAGAGGAATAAATAATCATTTGCATACAACTCGGAAGAAGTCGCATACATTGAAATAGCTTTTTCTAAATGCAGCGCTGCTTGTTCTAAATCATTTCTAAAAATAAAAACCCCGCTATAGCACCAATAAGGGTAGTAACTTGTATGATCAATAAGCCATGCTTGATTACACCTCTTCATCGCAGTATCAAAATCCTTTGCTTCTATGTAATCGCCTGCGAGTTTATAGGCGTCTCCTAAAGCATTTTTTGTCGATCCTTTTTTCTCAACAATCATAGCTACAAAATTATCATCTACCGCCTTCAGAGTTGAACCACGACGAGCGACATAGTCATCATAACTCAGTGCTCCGTACATAGGCTGGGTATTTGAAAAAGTCACTCTGGAAACGCCGGCATTGATCAAACTATATATACCCAATCCAACCAAAAAAACAATAATAATGACGCCAAGAATCAATAGAGTTTTTTTCATAAATAAATATTACAGCTCTGACTTTATATATATATCCGTAAAATTGCTTATTTTACCGTCGTCAGACCTTACTCCAATACTGTAAGACCCAACATAGATGTTCATAAAACCAGAAGCACACTGACCAGAATTCATGTCAGCTAAACAAGCCTTTGCCGGCAATTTTGTCCTAATCTCCGATGTATTGAACAATTCGTCTTGTGGTATTATCGCCGATGACCCAAGGTTATTTTTAATAATCAACACTGGTTTTGATCCAAAATTGATACCCCTTACCGTGAGTCTGTCACCAATTTCTCCAGTAGTCGGATATACAGAAGTAACCTGAGGTACTACTTCACGAATCACTCTAAAACTCCTCAACATAGCCTGATATGCAGGTCTAACATTGGACAAATCGTTCATAGCAATAATTGATTTGATGTGATGAAATAGATTACCATCAAAAATAGAAATCGTTTCTAGAAAATAATCCTTGCCAACTTTTTCATCAGTTATTATTCCACTCATCGAATATGCCGGTAGTCCATCAAGCTCATATTTATGGTATTGAACATCTTTTATTTTATTAAACTGGCCGTAAGTATCACCAGCAATAATTGAGGCTTTCATTTCTGTAGGTTTTCCGGCATGTTCAATATTGATTTTCCTATAATCGATTGTGACACTGGCATCTGGAGACTTATCAAGCGGATGAATGAAGACACCATCATCACCTTCTTCCTCAAGCCAACCCATAATTCCTAAAATCGAAAAGGTATAGTTCTTGTATTCCGATCGCTCATAACCGAGCTCCGACTTATCACCTTGCGGAAAAACTTCTGTTTTGGATGGAAACAGATTTTGTGTCACTACAGTCGGAGTAGTCATCTCTTGAGTAGCTATAGCTTTTTCCCTGGCTACATTTAAGGACACGAGGACAATAGTAAGCATCATGACAATAAAAACAAGAACACCCGCCACTATTCCAAAAATCGAAAGTCCCATGAACCAGCCACGGCTTTTTTTAAACTCAATAGCTGGGTCCGGTTCAGGCTTTAGACTCTTAAGCGACTTGAAGAATAAATAGCTGAATATCGTAAGTATTGGAATGATGACCAGCCAATAAATGAGTGACGGGAAAAATCCGAAGATAATAGTTATAGTGGGATATGCTTTAGCCACGTTTAAGGTAGCAATGATGCCTCCAAGAGATAGGTCTCCGCCGCATACAGAATAGAGACCGACGACAATAAGACCGACGATTACATATGCTGCAAAACATACTAGAGCAAATTGGATGTTTCGCCACAAGACTTTCCAAAAAGTTCGTCTTACCAGATAAAAGCTATGAGCCAATGCATTCAAGCCTCTGTGCCCATCAGATATCAACGAAACGACACCGTAACCAGTGTATATAGAAAGAATAATACCTGGGATAATCAACAAAATATACCCTCCTATCACTGTCAGGCTACTCAGAATACCGAGCCAAATCATTGGCCAGAATAATTTTAAAGAATCATTGTAAGTCGATTTTATAGACGGCTGGGACTGACCGTTATCGGCAATTATTATCCGCTTATACAATGAAATAGTAGCGAGGATAGACGCGACCACGCCTGCTACGCCAATAATAACCATTACAATCACGATAATGACCGTAGTAAAGATCTCTGAAGTACTCATTATTTGAGAACTTTCAGGAAATAATGAGGTAACACTCCTAATAACTATCTCCAGAAAATTTATAGCCAGTGGAACAAGGCTTACAACGGCTATTTCCTTATAATGTTTTTTATAAAACGATAGTGTCGAAACGAACAAATCAAAAAAACCTATTAATTTTGGTCCAGATTGGAGTGTGTTATTCATCCGAACACAATACCACCCAATTAGAGCTATGTAAATAGCAGCTGTTTATTATTAGTATTTTAAACCCTCTGTTCTGGCGGCAAGCTACTTTCGCCCCGAAGGACTATCATCG
>JAPLZI010000066.1 GCA_026395095.1 Candidatus Tayloriibacteriota bacterium | reverse complement strand
GCTCATTGGCTCACGCCAAAAGGGCACAATCTCTCGAAGGATGGTCTCGACCCTGATTATGATGTGCCGGTCACCGATGAGGACGCAAAAGCAGGCAAGGACGCGCAGTTGGAAAAGGCTGTGAAGCTCCTGACTGATTTACCATAATAATAATCAACAACCATGAAAGTAATTTTACTGAAAGATGTCGCGAAGCTGGGTCACAAATATGAGGTAAAAGATGTTAAGAGCGGTCATGCTCTGAATCTTTTAATTCCAAAAGGGGAGGCGATTCCGGCTACGCGTTCTGCAATGAATAATCTCAAGGTGCAAAAAGAAAAAGCCGAAGGGGAGAGGAAGGTCCATAATGACCTTATCGTCATGAATCTAAAGGGATTGGACGGTTATGTCCTGAATGTTGTAGGCAAGGCCAATGATAAAGGTCATCTATTCGCGGGACTTCACAAGGAAGCCATCGTTGCTGAATTGCAGAAGCAGAGCGAGCTTCAGATAGATCCTGCGTTCATTCAGCTCGAACACCCGGTCAAGGAAGTGGGGGAACATGAGATAGAAGTTAAAGCCGAAGGTAAGTCGGTGAAGTTTAAGCTAGTTGTGAGTGCTGCGTAGTATAATAAACAGGAATAACTGGAGTTCAGAGACACAACGTCGCCCACCTTCCGGTGGGCGCGTCTCGTTCTCAGATGGCTTCCTGTACATACTAATTCTCCTGAATAATGCCAGTGGCAGTCAGCCATCTTCCGAAAGGTCTCTTCACTCCAGTTATTCCCGTTTATTTAAATATGACCTAAACCACATGCACTACCTTCTTGCGATCAATATCGTTATTATAGCTAGTTTTGCGCTTTGAACCGAACGAAACCCTACCATCCTTCATTGCATAAAGGGTATAGTCCTTTCCGACCCCCACGTTCCTGCCCGGAAGTACCGTAGTACCGCGTTGACGGAGGATAATCTCGCCGACTCCGACTGCCTGACCGTGGTTGACCTTAACTCCCAAGTATTTTGGGTTTGAGTCACGGCCGTTCTTTGTAGTTCCTTCTGCTTTGCGGTGTGCCATATCGTTATATTTAAGTCACAGCATCTTATCACAAGGTTGTATTTTATGCCAGTTTAAGCCTAGATTGACGCTACTGCTACAATACGGCTCTAAATATAGGGGTTTCATGTTTAAAATATGGCCTAGTTGAGCCATATTACGACACCATAGCTATTGACTTACAGTCGTTGAGGTGCTATACTGATGGCACAAATGAGCTAAGTAGTCATCATGATTACAGGCTCCTTTTTTATTAAACACATGATAGAACTCGCAACAGGTGCTGCATTCCTTATGTCATCGCTCTATGGGGCGGGACAGGCGAATGCACAAAATTCTACAGTTGGAACAGAGCCAAAGACTACCACTCCGATTGTCCGCGTAATGACTGACTCAAAACTAGTTGAGGCCTATGTCCGTCGGGAATTCTCAAATACACCGATTCTGGTGGAGATTGCCCGTTGCGAATCAACTTTCCGGCAGTATGACAATACCGGTCAAGTTATCCGCGGCAAGGTTAATAGTGCCGATGTTGGAGTCATGCAGATCAATGAAAAGTATCATGTTGAAGACGCTTATAAGCTCGGGCACGATATTTATTC
The DNA here is from genome assembly GCA_026395095.1 of Candidatus Tayloriibacteriota bacterium. Classification (GTDB taxonomy): domain Bacteria; phylum Patescibacteriota; class Minisyncoccia; order Phycocordibacterales; family PALSA-1337; genus C7867-002. The sequence continues at coordinate 3,503 of JAPLZI010000066.1, read as the reverse complement.
AATAGAGGGTAATACGGCTTTCGCCAAGTACCTCTTTGGGAAATATGGAACCTCGCCATGGTCATCGTCCTCGAAGTGTTGGTCTAACGGAGGTTCTATAGCGCAGAAATAAATAACCACACTACTATTAGCTAACAATTAAGTAGAACATAAATGGCCTTACTCTTCGGGGTAGGGCCTTTTATGATAGAAACATACAGTGTCGCACAATATGTGTTATTTCCATATGTATTACAGGTCGAAGCAAAAACAGTTGTCGAGCCAAATAAAGCCATTCCTAAGAAAAATAAGAAGACGATCAATCCAAACATGATATTTCTTGTTTGACTAGATTTTGTATGCTTCATAAAAGTTTTTTCTGACCATTATTTAATAACAAGACTGTACCATATATTATCGTGTATTACTAGTTATCACCATATCCAAACTTTGGATATTGATAATTTGGATACAACATAGTACCATTATGGTAAAGTCTATCCAAACCAAGCAGTACGCCGACTTTGTCGGGAGATTGAAACAGGCTCGACAAGAGGCAGGGCTAACTCAGGTTCAGGTAGCTAAGAGAGTAAAACGTCCACAGTCGCATATCTCTAATATCGAATCCGGTCAGCAAAGGGTTGATATTATTGAGCTTCAAAGATTCGCAAAATTGTACGGAAAAAGTATTGATTATTTTATTAGACACAATTAATAGCTTTTACTAACATGAAGATCATAAATCATGAGTCGGGCAAGGCCAGTACGGCAGTAATCATATTATGTGTACTGGTCGGGATTTTAATAATCGCAGTACTGTTTTCAGGTGGTTCGTCACAACAAGGTTCTACCGCTGTTCAGCAATCAGCTATTGAGCCGACTAAGCAGACCAAACAGACACAACCATCAGTCGTGGTACAGACGAAAAATGTAGATGTCAACATAAAAAGCAAATGTGCGAATGATGGACAAACTTTCTACACTAATTTCCAAAAGAAAATGGGCAAACCTGAATTAGTTTGGTGGGATCCACAGTTCCATTTTGATGCCGTATTGAATACATGCCTTATGTATATTCAATGGAACGATGCGTCTATCCCTGTAGTGTTTAATAGTGGAGGTGCGGATTACATTCAAACAATCATGAATAATAATGTTGTTTTTGATATATATTCTAATCAGGCAATCCTGCAAAATGAAATTACCAGAAAATCTGTTAGTACGAATGGAGAAGTACAAACCACAAGTGGACTCAACAACTGGCCACTTTATCAGAATATCCCCAATTCAGATGTCGACACTTTTATCGCTAAACTGAAGGTATTGATGAGTGAATAAATAGATTTATTTTATGGTTAATAGTAACTACGAACAAGCGGTAAAATTGTGGGATGAGATTACAGAGACGCTGAATAAACTGAGCTATATTGCCGCAGGTACAATTTCGCTTAGTATGACTTTTCTCGGATATGTGTTGAATATTGGATCGTCAGCCAGATATGTTTTGAGGACTATAGTTTTTGGAATCCCTATAGTCGATGTCCTCTATCTAAGTTGGTTTTTTCTACTCGTATCTGTATTTTTCGGTATTGTTGTCCGTCTCTGGAATGCTAAATATCTTTGGAATTCTCATTTTCATCTGTGGTTTAAAGATCTTTCGAATAACGCTTCTGGTGAGAGTAAAGTTAACCTAGAATCTGTTGTATCTGATGCAGAAAAGGGAAGAGATAAGTACTGGTTACTTAGCAAATGCGTTCAGTACAGTACAATTATATCCTTTGTATTGGGTATATTTTTGATGATAGCTTTTGCAATCGTTGTTACTAATAGGCTTACAGCGATTTAATGCGTGTATTGACGCTCTATGTTATCAACACTATTGCTATTGACTTTTAATCTGAATCGTCTATACTATTAGAGACATTAGAAAACGCCGGCCTGTACGGCGTTTTCCTTTTGCCTAAATATCCTTTTTGATCTTCATCTTCCAGTCATTGATATCGAGAAAGATTACAGAGTCTTTCTTTTCAGCAATGAGGTCGCGGAGCTTTGTAGAAAATCTCGAGATGTAATATCGAGCAGATGTCCTGATCTTCTTTGGACTTGAAACGACATAAACCTTTACTCCTTTCTCAATGGCATTTCTGATCACATACTCGAAATCTCCGTCTCCGGTGAAGATTATGAATTCGAGGCCTTCCTTTGCTAGATTAGTAGCATCAACTGAAAGTTCCGCATCACAATTTGATTTCCAGCGTACACCGCCATTGATCGTATAATCAATCTGGTTAGAACATTTAGAACAGATTATTTTTATGAGCTTGTCCGGATTTTTGTATATTTTGTATATTTTTGGTTGCATTTCATACCCTAATTTTTTCAGTTGGAGATACTCATTTGCTTTGTCGTCGTCACCTTCCGCTATACCTGAATAAAAAAAGATTTTTTCACAGTTCCATTCCTTTTTGAGATACTGGTACATCTTTTGCCAATCAATAACAAAACCCAGCAATTGACTTACTGTAGTTTCGGTATTTTGTACATCGATGAATGCGTACCTCGTTGGAGTTTTTATGTTTGAATCCATGTTGGTGAATATTATATCATACGCGTGAATAAAAATTGCAATTTATAAGATGCTCTGTGCAGGAGGCGAGGATTTGACGAGGGTCTGGGGTCGGAGAGCCCAGCATTCGCAGTACCGAAATGTCCATTTTTTGATTACTCGTATAGTCACCTCGCAAGATAGTCCCGTGGACAAGCACACCACTCGTCCCGGCCCAACTTTAAGTGTGATAAGCGTTTACTATTCCGCCACTCCTGCACGGAGCATCTTATGAAAGAACAAAGTCAGATATACTTCTGCGCGTTCGCTAACATCTCATTTTTGTCATAATTGAGATAGATCAGGGCAGAGTAGGGACTAACGTGACCGAGCATCATCTGAATATCCTTGAGATCCGCTCCGCGAGCTTTCATACGGTGAGCTTTGGCATGCCGAAACATGTGAGGATGTATATGTTTAGTGATGCCGGCCTTGGCTGTTATTTCGCGTACCCAGCGTTCGATTGTTCGAGGAGTTAGGCGTTCCCGGCCGGGTTTGTCGAGAGATAGAAAAAGGCTTGGTTTTTGATTGATACAAATACGGCTACCGAGCCAACGAAGTAGAATATCGCGGTGAAATTCGTTTGCCCAAGCTATGACACGGATGCGTTTATTCTTCTTTGTCTCGATTGAAGTATAATTTTCTGTTGAGGCAATTTGATTAACATCAAGCTCGCATAATTCGCTTACACGAACACCGGTGTTGTAGAGCATGTGAAGAATGGTCAGTTTTTGCAGATCGTGAAGTTCGTATGGATTGAGGGTATTGCACATTGCCTTGAATTCATCATCTGTAACACCGACGCGAGGCTTTTGAGAATATTTTGGACCTTCAATCAAAAACGGGTTCACCGAGCATTCCTGGATCGAGTTCAAGTAACGAAAGAAATTTTTGAGAATACGACAGGAGTAAGCCACAG
>JAPLZI010000002.1 GCA_026395095.1 Candidatus Tayloriibacteriota bacterium | reverse complement strand
GAAATCTACTAAACAAACGCTTTCCTCACAAATCTCGCTTTGAATAAATTATCATTAGCGATCCTTGATATTTCCAATCGAATCCCGTATATCTTAACCATCATTAATGAACTCCGGAGCCAACCATGAAAAAGAGAATCCTATGGATCATTGTTTCTCTCAGCTTTATTCTTTTTCCTTTACATCAAATATCCCACGCCACCGACATCACCCTCATCAACACTAAGACCCAAGTCTGTTTCAGTCCAAATGGTGGTTGCACAGAAACCATTGTCAATCAGATAGAATCTGCTAAGTCTGAAATCCTCGTTCAGGCATATTCATTCACTTCTGCCCCTATTGCAAAGGCTCTCACTGATGCCTTCAAAAGAGGAGTAACGGTAGAAGCTATTCTTGACAAGAGCCAGAAAAGAGAAAGATATACCTCCGCCACTTTTATATCTAACGCCGGTATCCCAACATACATTGACAGTAAACACGCTATTGCCCATAACAAGATCATGATCATCGATAAAGAAACAGTTATCACGGGTAGCTTTAACTTCACCAAGGCTGCTGAGGAAAAGAACGCTGAGAATCTGTTGATCATCAAGGCGAAGGACCTGGCAAAACTGTATATAGATAACTGGTATAAGCACAAGGAACATTCGGAGCCATACGAACGGTAATTGATTCACTGATACCAGGACTGGTTGAAACGTCTGCTCTAAACCAAGAGTGAGGAAAGAATCATGAGCAATCTTCTTAAGGATTACCCTGTCATCATTGAATTTCCTATCGCCTGGGGTGAAATGGACGCCATGAGTCACGTCAACAACATTGTCTATTTCAGATTTTTCGAGAGCGCCAGGATCGCCTATTTTGAAAAGATGGATCTGATGGGCTACATGACAAAGACAGGGATTGGACCTATTCTCGCCACGACATCCTGTAAATTCAAGATACCCCTGTCCTATCCGGACAAGGTCCTCATCGGTGCGAAAGTGATCAGCATCGAAGAAGATCGGTTTGTCATGCATTACCTTGTCGTCAGCACCAGGCATCAGAAGGTGGCCGCTGAAGGCGACGGGGTGATTGTGACCTTTAATTATAAGGAAGGCAAGAAGATGACTGTTCCGGAGGTCGTGAAACAGAGCATTCTAGATATTGAGAAATCAGCTCCGGATACTGTAAAATCAAATAACAACCAAAACAAAGGAGGTCAAATCTGATGAAAAAATCAACATGGTCGAAAATCATTATTCTCACACTGGCACTTGTATTTGCAGACACTCTTTCTTTTGCCGCTGATCCAAAGGCACCGGCAAAGCCAACTCCACCAGCGAAACCTGTGAAGGCAGAACTGATCGACATCAACACAGCCACCAAGGCAGAACTGTCGGCACTTCCTGGTATTGGTGACGCCTATTCCCAGAAGATCATTGACGGACGCCCTTATGCAAAGAAGGACCAGCTGAAATCAAAAAAGATCATTCCCGGCGCTACCTATGACAAGATAAAAGACAAGATCATTGCAAAACAGGCACCAAAGAAGAAATAGTTTGAAGAATCTGTTAGAGAGAATACCTCGGTATCTGATCCGGGGTATTCTTTTCTGTATTTTGCAAAGATTTTGCCGGCAACTGACACCCGAAGAGGTAAAACACCATGGCATTGACCAAAATCGAAATTGTTAATATGCTCAACGAACAAATTGGACTTCCTAAAGTCGAATGCGTCAGAATCGTTGAGAGCTTCTTTGACATCATTAAATCCGAGCTCGAAAAAGGTAGTCCTGTGATGGTCTCCGGATTCGGCAAATGGACGGTGAAAGCAAAGAAAGCACGTATAGGAAGAAATCCAAAGACCAGGGAAAATGTGACCATCGAAGCGAGAAAGGTCGTTACATTTAGACCGTCTGATGCGTTGAGGGATGAACTGAACACCTAACAGATTAATAACCGAGAGCAAAAGAAACCATGTCCCTACCTGAATTCACAATAAGACTGATTGAAAACAAACTCACTGAATACTGTGACCAGAAGATTCCCCCGCATGCCAGGGACCAGATCAAACTGACCTATAAGATCAACGGGAATAAGGTCAATCTGATTGAATCAAGGCCTTATCACCGTGACCCTACCACCTGGACGGAGACTCCCATCGCCCAAATCCGATTTGATCAAGTAACCAAAAAATGGGCATTATTCTTCACGGATCGAAACTCAAACTGGCATCTTTATGACACGGTAAAGCCGAGCGTTAATTTTGAAGACATACTAAAGGAACTTGATCATGACCCCACGGGGATATTCTGGGGATAACAGGACTGTAAAGAGAATTGGCAAGTAAAGGCATCCAAATGATTTTCAAAGCCATTGAATTTTCGACAAAAGCCCATACGGGGCTATACCGGAAAGGGACAAAAATTCCCTACCTCACACACCCGCTGAATG
>JAPLZI010000022.1 GCA_026395095.1 Candidatus Tayloriibacteriota bacterium | reverse complement strand
TTTATGTAAACTAAAACATTATGTAAACTCCTTTCGTCAGCTAAATTACACAAAAGCGGATTCATAACCAGTTCCTTAATCTGCCTCCCACAAAAAACTTTACATAATATTTCAATATTTCTGTTGCAGATCCTTGAGCCAGTTTAATAGTTCCCCATCTTTTTGCCACGATGTTTTCCTATCAGTAACAATTGACGGGCTGATTTTTTTAAGCGCTTCTATCTTTTTTTGTGCGCTTGCTCGGGCATAGACCTCAGTTGTAGTTATAGAAGAGTGTCCCAGAAAGTCTCGTATGTAAACAAGATTGATGTTTGCCTCCAGCATGTGCATGGCTTTGGAATGTCGGAGGGAATGGCATCCTATATCATCCGGGATTATAGAAGGTTCGTTCAAACGGGCCATCGCTGTATGCTTTTTTACGATTGCCAGTATTGCAGCCCTTGTTAGTTTGTCGTTATGAGGGTTGCTGAACAATGGATGAACACTTGCATGAGGTTCGAAGAGTTGATTCTCTTGCATATAGCACATGAGATTTCTTACCTGATTTCCGGACAGGGGGACAATCCGGGATTTTCGGCCTTTGCCTTTCAACTTGACAGTAGTAGTACCTTCAAACCTAAAGTCTGAAGGTGTAAGATCTGCTATTTCCTGCACTCTGCCCGCACTGTCGTACATCAAACCGAGAAGCGCCAGGTCACGTCTACCTTTCTTGGCGCTGATATCCGGTTGCATAAGCAGCAGTTTCATAGCATCAGCTGTAAGATAGGACATCTCCGGCGATGCACACTTCTTGAAGCGAATGGATAGAATGTCCTGCCATACCTTCATCCCCTTCATATCACGGTATTGTATGTATTTGAAGAAGGAATGCAATGTTGCAAGCCTGGCATTTCTGGTTGAGACACTGCATTTACGGTCGGTCTCAAGCCATTCGAGAAAATGGATTATCCGCAATTTTGTAATGTCTTTGAGACAAAGTTTGTCAGGACTTATTCCCTCTTCAACCTTCATATATCCGAGCAAGATTGTAAAAGCGACACTGTACGTTTGTATTGTATTTGGCGAGACGCCGCATTCATTGGACAGATATTGTGTCAGATAATCCGTCAGGTATTTAGAAAAATCGGTGGGTTTCATTTTTGTATAGTTTGGGTTAATGAATTGACTTCAGATTCTTCGATTCCGATTTCCGGGAAGATATACCTGTAGGCGTTATTGACCTTATTGAGTAAATCCGGATACATCTCGGAAGTAAGACGTACATACTTGTTTGTAGCCTCTATCGATTGATGCCCGACATAGGTAGACAGAATCGGCATAGAGTAATATAGATCCATCCCGGCCTCGGACATTTTCAACAGTGCATTGACACAGAATGTATGCCGCAGATCGTGCAGTCTGGGGCCTGTTCCCCTGCCTTTGTGAGATATGCCGGCTTTGTAGAGCACGGTTCTAAAGAGTTCATATACCGTGCTGACCTGGCACCTGCTTCCGTTCAAGGCAGTAAAGAAATAGGTATCCGGACCGGTGTCGATTAGTTGTTTCTGCTTGTATACAAAATAGTCCTTGCACACTTCTGTCAACGATTTGGATATTGGCACTAAACGGTCTTGCCCATTTTTGCAGGCTCTAAGCACAAGGCATTCCTTGTCCAGGTTTACGTTCCTGTGTTTAAGGTTCAATGCCTCGCCTACACGCAGTCCCGTGCTATGCAACATACGAAGCAATGTCGGCATAACGCATATTTGAGAGTACATATACTTTCGTTTGAGGAACAGTTTGTCGCAGGCCTGAAAAATGGATTCTAACTCTGCTTTCGTGAAGATATGCGGTGTGAACGTGGATTTGTATATAGGAAGTTTGGGGATATATGAGTTGTACCCAATTATCTGCAGATAGAATGAGAACTGTCTGAGTATGGAGATTCTGCTGTACCGGGTAACGTCAGACTCTTCGGGGAAGGGGATGCTCCACTCATCGAACAGTTCTCTGGATATTCCTATGAAAATTTCTCCGCGAGTAACCGTCAGGCGGTCGAACCTTCTTAGCCTTTCTTCAGTATCCTCCATCTTGAACCCCAGACTGCGCTTGTATGAGATATACTGCTTTATCAAGTCAGTATAAATGCCATAGTTGAAGCTTTTATTCATATAGGTTTTCGTAAAAAGATGAAGGCACACAGGATACTTCCAGCGCACACTGCTTCAATTGGTTGAAGTCAACTCTCAAATAGCACATTGTCGATTCAGTGGCGGAGTGACCGAGTATTTCGGATATGACAGGCATAGGTTCATTTAAGCTGAGAAGATTACTTGCAAGACTGTGTCTTAAAGCATGGGGACCATGTTTTCTCTCTTCGAAGCCTATATCAGCCTGTCTCATATAAGTAGTTATCGTTATGTTCATCCCGGTACTTGAAAGTTTACAGTATGGCGCCATAGCTGTGATAAACACATATGGCTCATTGATATTGGGTCGGCCGAATTTCAGGTACTCAATGATGGCATTACCAACCTCTTCCGATAGTGGCAATTCCAACTTTTTGCCAGTCTTCTGCTGTAACAGCACTATACGGTTGTTTGTCCAGTCAAGGTTGCAGTATCTCAGTCCTATGATGTCCGATGCACGCAATCCGTATCTGGAGGCAAGAAGTATCATAGCATAATCTCTCTTTCCCTGTGGATTCCCTCTGTCTATGGCATCGATCAGTCTTTCCACCTCTTCACGTGAATACACAGAAGGGATCTTCGGTTGTCTCACCGATCTTGGTTTTAGGATGGACATCCAGTATTCCTCGCGATTGTTCTGAAGCAATTTTTCTGTACACAGATATCGAAGGAACACCCTTATCGTCATGATTGTGTTGTTTCTGGACACCTCCCTGTGAGTTTCGTCCAGATGTGACAGGTACTTCACCAAATACGCCGTATTAATGCCCGATATATCCAGATCAGATTGATGTAAATCCAAATACAGTGTATTGATGCGTTCTTTGTATCGCTGTATTGTCGATTCGGAGCGCTTGATGGCTTTCGAGTATTCGATGAAATCATTGAACGGGGTTCCCAACTCACCGGTGAATGTGATCTCGGGAACATTATGGCGCTTCCGAAAAGGAATACCTCTCTCTTGATAATCAGACAAAGCTTGAATATGACGAACTTTATCCTTCTTTGACTTTTTCAGATCACAGTATGGGATATCGCCAAACCGTTCTTTGATAAAGGCTTCTCCAACATCCCTGCAATAGAATGTGATACCTGACTTGATCATGAATTTTTCCAGATACTCCCAAGAATAGATGAATTTTTTTATACAAGCTTCCTTGTACATCTTAGTTTTGAGGAGCTGGGTAAGGCCAGCTGTAATGTCTGACAATTTTTGTTTCACTTCCATAATTGCATATATTTAGAGATTTCACATGCTCTAAAGATAATTATTATGTAAAGTTTTTTATGGGAGGCAGATTAAGGAACTGGTTATGAACCCGCTTTTGTGTAATTTAGCTGACGAAAGGAGTTTACATAATGTTTTAGTTTACATAAAGCGTATTATGTAAATTTTTACATAATACAGCATTTACTATTGCTTCACGAATTATTTCAGGAGGGAAATGGGAGATTTTTTCCCTCGTGAATTTATTTCTGTCAAAACTTTCCGGTATTACTTTTTTCAACCAGCTTTCAACCTGGTCCGGAATCAGCACGAGGGCATCGTCAAAACT
>JAPLZI010000062.1:24345-29910 GCA_026395095.1 Candidatus Tayloriibacteriota bacterium | reverse complement strand
CTGCGAGTCGTTATACCATATATGGTATAACGACTCGCAGGGGTGTTACACCGCGGCGCTAGATATATATCTAGGTTTCTCCACATGAATCATCGCGATGGTACCCATTTTATTGGTATTTTAGGCTATAATTAACTCCACACTCATTAGATAAACATTACCTTATTATTAATCGTATGTATCTGAAATCCCTAGAGCTTGCCGGTTTTAAGTCGTTCTCAAAAAGGGCGACGCTTAATTTTACCTCGCCGATAACTGGCATCGTCGGACCGAACGGATCCGGCAAGTCCAATATAGCCGAGGCCTTCCAGTTCGTCCTCGGTGAACAATCCATAAAATCCTTGCGCGGCAAACGAGGAGAAGATTTGATCTGGAATGGTGGTGGCGATGCTGGTGTCGGAAGTGGCCGAGCCAATCGTGCCAATATAAAACTAACCTTCGACAATTCCCGACGAATCTTTTCAACTATTGATTTCGATGAGGTAACAGTCGAGCGCGTCGTCAACCGTGATAATTCGAATGAGTATTTACTGAATGGAACACAAGTACGTCTGAAGGATATTATTGAGCTCCTCGCTGGGGCTCATGTCGGTGCAACAGGCCATCATATAATCTCCCAAGGTGAAGCTGATCGTATACTCACAGCCTCTATCCGTGAACGCCGCGAAATGATAGAAGATGCGCTTGGGCTCAAGATCTATCAGTGGAAGAAGCTTGAAAGTACACGCAAGTTAGAACGAACCGAAGAAAACATGAAGCAAGTTGAGTCGCTTCGACGCGAGATAGCGCCGCATATTAAATTCCTGAAAAAACAGGTTGAAAAGATCGAAAAATCCCGTGAAATGCGCGCCGAACTCGTGTCACTCTATAAGGAGTATTTTTCTATTGAGGATAACTATCTGAAGACCGAAAAGAAGCGTTTAGGAGATGAGCTTGCTGGCCCGAAACGCGAACTCGGTGAACTTGAACACGAGCTAGAAAAAGCCAAAAATGTTCTCACTGCATCCAAAGGAAGAGATGAGAAGAGCCACGATGTTATAAACATAGAGGGACGTCTTACTGCAATTAGGACTGAGAAGGATGAAATTACTCGTGAGCTTGGCCGCCTCGAGGGTGAGATCAATGCCAATAAACGCGCTATAGAAAAGGAAAAGGAGAAACAGAAGCGCGATGAATTCAAGACTGTCTATCTGAAGGATCTAGAAGATGTCGTTGTGACGATTGAATCATTCAAATCGATAGAAGATGCAAGGAAACTTTTTAGTGAGATTCTCGGCGTTCTGCGGGCTTTCATAACGAAACACCGTGCGGTCAGCGATTCTAGTTCGATCGGCGAAGCCAAGAAGGAGATCAGCCAGCTTTCGAATGAAAAGGTAGTTCAAGAAGAAAAATTAAAGGGGTTATCCAGTTCGGAGACCAAACTTCGCGCTGACTACGAGTTGTTAAAGAAAACGATCGAAAAAGAAAAAGACACAAACCGCGACGCTGAAAAAGATGTTTTCAGGATAATTGCCAGGCAGAATGAGATCCGTGGAGTTGTTTCAGGTCTAACTGGAGCTATGAATGTAGTTATTCATGATGAAGAACTTTTCAAGCGTGAACTAGGTGAGGCGGGAAATATTGCTGGAAGGGAGGCTGTCGAATATGGAAACTATGCAGGAGGTTCAAGTGCAAATATGGGAGGCAATGCTGATGCTAATAATAGCCGTCTTTCGCAGGAGGAACGGCGAAAGAATATTGAGAGAATAAAGATCCGACTTGAAGATTCCGGCCTCGGTGGCAGTGCCGAGGTTTTGAAGGAATACAGGGAAACAGAGGAGCGCGATGCATTCCTCGGAAGGGAACTCGAGGATCTGGAAAAAGCCAAGAAAGAGCTTTTCAATCTCATAGCTGAACTTGATGTTAGGATTGATTTTGAATTTAAGAGCGGAATCATGAAGATAAATAGCGAGTTTGATAAATTCTTCAACCTAATGTTCGGCGGAGGACGAGCGGAATTATCTGTAGTGAGGGAAGTCAAAAGGCGCCGAAAGAGCGATACTGAAGATCTCGCTGAGTCGCTATCGGCTGAAAATTTGGAGATGGAAGTGCGGCATACCGAGGAAGAAAATGAGGAAGGGCCTGAAGGTCTAGAGGTGAACGTCAGCTTGCCACGAAAGAAAGTTAAGGGCCTGATGATGCTTTCTGGCGGCGAAAGGGCTTTAACATCGATTGCGCTGTTGTTTGCGATTTCTCAGGTCAATCCGCCGCCGTTCATTATTCTGGACGAAACAGATGCGGCACTGGATGAAGCGAATTCGCGTAAATATGGTGACATGATCGAAAGTCTATCCAAGAATTCACAGCTGATTCTGATCACACACAACCGCGAAACGATGTCGCGGGCTGGAGTTCTCTACGGAGTCACTATGGGTGGTGATGGCGCATCGAGATTATTATCGATTGCGTTTGAGGAAGCTGTGAAGGTTGCAAAATAAAAAAAGGGGTAAAAATGATGCCTAAATGAGGTGAAAAAGTTGCATTTCCCGCATTTAACAGTAAACTGTGAAGTATGGAGCATCTCTCTAAACAACAATTGGTTCTTCTGGCAGTACTCATATCCTTCGTTACTTCACTTGCTACCGGCATAGTTACTGTCACTCTCATGGATCAGGCGCCGGTAGGTGTTACGAAGACGATCACACAAGTTATACAGAAAACTGTCGCAACAGTGCCGACAGGTGCGTCTACTTCTGCTGCCGTGGCGATCGCTGTTGATGATCAGATAGCGGATGCGACTGCGAGCGTCATGCCATCTCTCGTGCGATTGCGTGACAATGATCAAGGTAAGATTGTTGGCATCGGTCTTATCGTTAATAGGAGTGGCGCGATCATGACTGATAAAAATCTCATTGATAATATAAATATTCCTCAAGCTGTTTTTGGTAATAATAATTCCGTTCCGATTTCGATTTCTCGTTTTCAACTGGAAGGTAGTATTGTGTTTCTTGCGCCGAATGGAAATGTCTCGACCGAGCTTCAGCCAATCACTTTTGGAAACAGAGTGCGCCTGGGTGAGTCGGTCTGGTCTTTGAGCGGCACATCCACGTACGAATTAGCCCAGGGAATTGTGACCGAAATTGGCGGAGATGCTGGCGGTAAGGTGTTGACCATTCACACTTCCATTTTGTCGGAACTTTTACCGGGAGCACCGCTTTTCGATGCAACAGGCAGTATAATAGGCATTTATACGGGTGCAAATTCTAAGGAGAAATCTAGGTCTTTCTACCCGGTAGCGGCAGCAAAAGAGGGAGTTCCCAAGTAAAACCTTGTTATATAGTAATAATATGGGACAGCCCTTGATTTAACTAGGATTCTGTTTTACTATTAAAGAGTATAAAAACATGCCTCCAATCGGAAAACTAACAACTAAGGCTCGAGAAGCATTGAAACGTGCCCACGAATTGGCCATTGAGCGCGGTCAAAATCATGTCAATCCCGTGCATCTTTTGTGCGCTTTGATTCTACAGGAAGAGAGCATGGTCGCATCTATTCTGGATAAATTGGAGGTTGATACTCCTATGCTCACGGACATAGTTCTCGAACAGATTGAGGCGCCTGAAGGTTCGAATGTCCTTTCGCCTTCATATCAGATATATCTGACACCAGATTTGGCGCAGATTCTCGATAATTCTCTCCGTGTTGCTGGCCTCATAAAAGACGAGTTTATTTCCACGGAACATTTATTCCTGTCTATTTTCGATATTCCATGCAATGCCCGTGACATTCTCGGTCGGTTCAAGATCGAGCGAGATGCGGTTGTAAAAGTAGTCGAGGAATTAAAATCAAATCCTCCATCGAAGGAATCAGAGCCAAAGAAATTCAGGACTCTGTACAAATACGCTCGCTCGCTCACTAAGCTCGCTCGCGAAAACAAACTCGACCCGGTTATTGGCCGTGACAATGAGATCATGCGCATCATTCAGATCTTGTCACGTCGGACAAAGAATAATCCTATCCTGATCGGAGAGGCTGGTGTTGGAAAGACTGCTATTGTCGAAGGTCTGGCTCTACGTATGTCGCAAGGCGATATACCGGAGTCATTGAAGGACAAGGAACTCGTATCGCTCGACCTCGGCCAGCTCATCGCCGGTACTAAGTATCGCGGTGAATTCGAGGAAAGGCTAAAGAATATTTTGAAGGAAGTCGAACGATCCGACGGAAAAGTAATACTTTTTATAGATGAGATACACACGCTCGTAGGTGCAGGCGCCTCGGAGGGATCGATGGATGCATCGAACATGTTGAAGCCAGCCCTTTCGCGCGGTGAGCTTCGGGCTATCGGTGCTACGACGATCAAGGAATATCAGAAGTACATCGAGAAGGACCCGGCGCTAACTCGCAGGTTCCAGCCAGTGTATGTGAACGAACCGTCTATCGAGGATGCTATCGCAATCCTCCGTGGCCTCAAGGAAAAATACGAGCTTTATCATGGTGTTCGGATTACCGATGATTCGATCGTAGCGGCAGTCAATCTCGCCAGCCGTTATATTTCAGATCGATTCCTGCCTGATAAAGTAGTGGATCTCATAGATGAAGCGGCCTCATCCCTTCGTATTTCACTCGAAAATATGCCGCCGGAATTGGATCTGACTCGCCGCAAGATCATGCGCCTGGAGATAGAACGCGAGGCCATCAAGAAAGACACTGACAAAGGCTCAAAAGCTCGCATAACTAAGATAGAACAGGAAGTGGCTGATTTGAAAGAGTCAACCTCGGAGCTCGAACTAAAATGGAAGAATGAGAAGGAAACCATTACGGATCTCAAACGTATAAAGAAGGAGCTAGAAGTGTTTCGCATAGAAGCTGAGACAGCCGAAGCTCGGGCAGACCTCGCAAAGGCCGCGGAATTGCGGTATGGAAAAATTCCTGCACTGGAAAAGGAATTGGAATTAAAGAACAAGCGCTTGAAGAAACTTCAGTCCTCGAGGAGGATCCTAAAGGAGGAGATTGTCGCCGAAGACATCGCCGGTGTGGTGTCGCGCTGGACTGGTATACCTGTTTCGAGGATGCTCGAATCGGAAGCGTCGAAGCTCATGCGCATGGAGGAGGATCTGAAACACAGGATAGTTGGCCAGGATGAGGCTGTTTCGAGAATTTCCGATACAGTCCGCCGCTCGCGCGCTGGCATAGCTGACCAGAATCGTCCGATCGGTTCATTCATATTCCTAGGCCCGACCGGCGTGGGCAAGACAGAGCTTACAAAAGCGCTGGCTGAATTCATGTTCAATGACGAGAAGGCTTTGATCCGCGTAGACATGTCGGAATTTATGGAAAAACATTCTGTTTCAAAGCTGATCGGCGCGCCTCCAGGCTATATCGGACATGATGAATCAGGGGGTTTAACTGAAACTGTTCGTCACCGTCCGTATTCGGTGATCTTGTTCGACGAGATTGAGAAAGCTCATCCAGAAGTTTTCAACATACTGCTTCAGGTTCTCGATAACGGCCGTTTGACTGATTCCAAGGGTCGGGTAGTTAATTTCAGGAATACAGTCATCATCATGACTTCCAACATCGGTGCTC
>JAPLZI010000062.1:22646-24333 GCA_026395095.1 Candidatus Tayloriibacteriota bacterium | reverse complement strand
ATCGGTGCTCAGCATATCGAACGAATGGAAAAGCTCGGCTTCTCGAAGAGCACGGAGGCAAGCGGTCGCGGCCGTGATAAGGAAAATTACGGTGAGGCCAAGGAAAAGATAACGGCGGCCTTGAAGGATTATTTCCGGCCGGAATTCCTGAATCGCGTTGATGACATAATCATCTTCGATATTCTCTCACCAGAGGCGATCAAACAGATAGTCAGGATCCAGGTTGCTGAAGTTGTAAAGAGACTGTCTGACAAGAATATAGAGCTTGTAATGTCAGATGCTGTCCTAGAGCATCTTGCTAAGGAGGGCTACAACCCGCAATACGGTGCACGACCTCTTCGCCGTCTGATCCAGTCGAAAATATTGACTCCTGTTGCGAATCTGCTCATAAGCCAGTCGGTTGTTAAGGGTGGGGCTATTATGGTGGGACTGAAGCCTGCCATGGGTACGGTAGGAGCAGGAAAAACGCCTGACGGAGGTGCTGTCCAGGAATTTACCTTCGAGGTACGAAAGAAACATAAGGGAGAGAGCCCGATCATTGTGCGTGATTCGATGGTGCAGAAGTAATTGAAACCATTAGGGTGTAGGTATATAATTGTCGCGCACTGCCGACGCAACTGCCGAGAGGTGGTTTTTTATTAAATGAAATTTGTGGTGAAATTAGTCGCAACAAATAGGAGGGCAAATTGCGATAATAATGTATGCAGAAATATGTTTTTGGTCGCTGGCGGCCGACGGGGCCTTCCCTCTGAAACCCTAGTTTTCAAAACCTTAGGATTCTAAGGATTCCTGATAGTGAAGCACGATTTATAGCCATAATTTATTCATTATAATGATAGTTCCTTACAATTCTAAGGATCTAAAATGAGGGTTTAAGAAGGGGAATGCTGTTCGGCAGGTAATTTGAATTAGGCTGTCAATTATGTTCAGTAGTTTGACCATTTAATGGTTTCTAATAATTATAATAATCATGCAAAAGATCACTAATGAGCTAAGGATATCCAATGAGGGGATTCTTGAATTAATAGTTTTGAAAATGCTATCAAAAAGGGCATATTCTATTAAGGAAATATTCGATGAGTTGAAAATGACAGGGTTTCGAACTCCAATAGGTAGTCTATACCCACTTTTTGGAAAATTTCGAAAGAGCGGCCTTATTATATCTGGACGAGAGGAATCAGAATTTGGAGGATCAATGAAAACATTTGATTTGTCAACCAAAGGGATTGAACGACTACGAGAACTTCGAAGCGACTGGAAAAGATTGAATCATATGATACACTCTTAAGCGTTGGTATTTTAAAAACGCGCCGGTCGCATAGTGGCTATTGCAGCGGACTGTAAATCCGCGGCCCAATGGGCATCGCTGGTTCGAGTCCAGCCCGGCGCACAATTCGTGCGAAACATAGGAGCAGGATTAATCAATAATAATGCGTTTTAAATGCGCAGGAATATGCACAGCTATTTCGTAGGGAATCGTGTTACAGAGTTTTGCGATAGTCGAGATTGAATTCTTGTCATTTGCATTATTACTTATGACTGTAACTGGCATGCCCATTTTAAGACTGCAAACTCCTGGTACAGCGGAAGCGTTAATGGTTGCTATATTCATGCTAACGCGCCCTATGATTGGACAGAGGATTTTTGGGACACCAGTCCCGACCCTTACGAAGCCTTTATTCGAAAG
>JAPLZI010000062.1:7782-22583 GCA_026395095.1 Candidatus Tayloriibacteriota bacterium | reverse complement strand
TGGAATTGTGGCGATGCAAAGATCATCCTCGGCCTTAAATGTATTTCCATAGCCGACTGTTTCGCCTCGAAGCAACATTTTCATGCCAGTTATGATGGTCGTCATCTCCAGCACAGGCAATAGATCCAAGGTCTTATTGAGATCTTCGTTTCCGGTGAGACCATATAGACCAATTCCTAATCTGACAACATTCGCATGAATGTCTTCGCTAAGTCTCGATCCGTCAGTCGCGGCGGCATGAAAATACCAAATATGCGGAAAAGCATTCTTAAATTCAGCGACGACCTTGTTCCAGTGGTCGGTTTGTATTTCTGTAAATGTTTCATCTGGATTATCAGCATCACAAAGATGTGTACATATTCCTTGCAAGGAGATCAACTGGTTTTTTTCTAGGATCTCCTTCGCGTATGGCACTTCCTCAATGAGGATCCCTTGGCGGCGCATACCCGTGTCTATCTTGAGATGAACATAAATAGTTGAATTGACATCCCGTAATGCTTTTAATGTATCTATACTCGTGATTGTAAAGGCAGTATTTCGGAGTTCAGATTCAATGATAGTCCGCGGTCTGGTGTAACCGATGACGAGAAGCGGCTTTTTGATGCCTCTAGCACGAAGAGCGACTGCTTCAAAATATGAATCAACTACAAAAAATGGGATTTTGGGATCATTCTTAAGAATGTTAGCTATTTCGAGAAGGCCATGCCCATAGGCGTTGCTCTTAAGGACAGGAGCTATTACGCCATGCGGAATGAGCTTGCGGAATTCATTCAGGTTATGAAGAAGTCGTTGTTTGGAGATGGTAACTGAAATAAGGGGTTCATATGGGAAACGCTTTCTGGATAGCCAATAGAGGAGTCGTCTCATTTGGCCATTCTACGCTCGCTTGCGCGAACTGACAAGTTAGGATATAGTGTGCCAACAATTTTAAAGTAAATATATGTCACAAGATTCACTCATACAGATCAAAAACAAGGAAACCGGCGAGGTTTATTGGACGCGCAAGAATAAGAAGAAGGTTGAGCGTAAGATCGAACTAAAGAAATACAGCGCTAAATTGCGCAAACATGTGACTTTCAAGGAGGCGAAGAAATAACAGCTGAAATCCTCGATAGGAACTGCTCCCTCGGAACTCCACTGCTGTATCGATTTTGTGCCTAAAGAATAACCATAATATGATGGCTCCCGCTGGGAATGTCCCTCGGGAGTAGTTCCTTTATCGGATTTTCTTGTTATACTTTCATAGCCCCATAAATGGGCGATTAGTTTAATGGTAAAACTTTCGTCTCCAAAACGAATGACGGAGGTCCGATTCCTCCATCGCCCGCAGAGAATGTAATAATAAGTTTTCAACATATTTTTTAGTTAATGTGTATTGGCTTGTGCTAAAATAGTCCCTTCAAATGAAAGAATATTACGCGAAATTGCCGCGCAAGCGAATGGGCGCAGGGGTGCTTCTATTTAATAGAAAGCACGAACTACTTTTGGTTAAGCCAAACTACAAGGATTATTGGAATACGCCTGGCGGCACTGTGGACAAGGATGAGTCGCCGCGCGAGGCTTGTATACGAGAGGTGAAAGAAGAGATAGGCTTGAAGCTAACAAAACTGGATTTTCTCTGCGTCGACTATTTACCGGATATTAACGGCAATGGAGAAAGCGTTCAGTTTGTATTTAACGGCGGAGTACTAACGAATGAGCAGATCGACAAGATCAAGCTAGAGAAAAAAGAGATTGACGCTCATTTATTCGTAGCGGTGCACGATGCATTATCTATGCTTGGTCCTATGGCAAAAAGAATTATTAAAAGGGTAGAGATGGCCAAGAAGGGAATACCTTTTTATTATGAGATAGAAAGATAAGCTCAAGACTTTCAAGTTATCCACAACATCGCCGTTGCATGGTGAACGATAGTTCACTTATAATATGGTTATCAATGAAATCACCTAAGGACAAAATTTTTAGTTTCTATATTTCTAGGAAGCGCATGCCGAGTTATGCGGAGATCATGAGGCTAGTTGGCTTCAGGTCCAAGAATGCCGTATACAAGCTCATTAATCGCCTAGTAGAAGAAGGTTCAGTTCTGAAGGATACGACTGGCCGGCTCATTCCAGCCAGAGCCTTGAGTGAAGTTCCGCTTCTAGGTCTAGTGGAGGCAGGATTTCCTTCTGAGGCTGATGCCCAGACGCTGGATACTATAGATATCAATGAATATCTTTTCGACCACAAGGAGGTTTCATACCTTTTGAAGGTTAAGGGTGATTCGATGATAGATGCGGGTATTCATGAGGGTGATCTAGTGATGGTAGAGCGTGGGCGATCGGCCAAGACTGGTGACATAGTCATCGCGAATATAGACGGCGGGTGGACCATGAAGTACCTACGCAAAAAGGGCGATAAGACCTATCTCGAAGCAGCTAATAAAAAATACAAGCCCATCTACCCGGAACAAGAGTTGCAGATCGCGGCGGTGGTAAAAGGAGTGGTGAGGAAGTATTAAAAAAGCTCAACCTGGGTAGGCTGAGCATGGAGGGATGGGTCACGAAGTTGTGGCCGCTTAATCAGAGAATTCGTGTACTGCTGCGAAACTCTCTTCAACTTGCGGGTCGAGCTCACGGTGAGCGGCCTCGCGAGCAGTGCGCAGTTCGCCGAGGAGTTCGGCGGCGGACGCGGTAGTTTCCAGAAAACTTGGATGACCAGTGCCGCGAAAAGTGTAGGCACCGATACTAAGTCCGAGAGCAATTTCAGCTTTATCGAGGAGAGCGGCGCGCTCGTCAAGTCTCCGCTTAATGATGTCCACAGCTCCTTCGTCGGTGATGGGTACATCCAAATCTGTGTCGAGGAAATCATCCCCGCATACTGTAACATCTAACGGCTGAAGCAGTTCGCACATAGCTCGGCGACCTGCGGGAGTAAACAATTCGGTACTATTATTTGGCATAAGGGTGCTGGGGTTCGTTAGAACCTTAATATATGGATGAAAATGTGTCAATGACATGCAGAAATTCTTGGTGACAAAATTATATGCTACACAAATAAAAAAACCCCGCGGAAAATCCACGGGGGGTTACAAACAAAGGAACAAATACTCAGTGCCGAACCATTACGGTGAGCGACACGGTTCGGCAACAAATGACGGGTCTGGTTTGAGCAGGATCGTGCCAGCTCCGAAACGGCGGCGCAGATCATCGGCAACCTTCTTTTTACTCACGCCACGGGGAATGAATACCCCGATAGGTTTGCTGTTGGCATGGAGAGAAAGAGTTCGGCCGTGTGGCGCATTGTGCACGACATCGTAATAGCCGATCGTGCTGCATAGCTCTCTGGAGAGCCCGCAATTGTACAGCGGGTCCTCGGGAGTGACATCCTCGGGGAAGGAATCCTTCTGACTTCTGCAGGCGAAGACGAATCCATCGCCATTCATTTGCAGTGCAACGGGATGTACCCGGCTCTCTGATATTACGACATAAACGTCGCCTTTGAGCTCCGAATTAACATTCATATTTTTTCAAGGGTTCGGGTATGAAAACTACACTCAATTGGTCCCCTTGTCAAATATGTTGCCTTGTCAAATTTGATAATGAGGATAAAAAAAGGCGCCGGCCGGAGACAGAATCCCCACGCCGGCGCTACCATCACCCTGCTCTCGTTTACATGATGTCGCCCGGATTTGCGGTAGACGTATGCATGATGATGGTAAAAGTGTCTGGACGCTATAATACATCTGTTGTATTATCTGTCAATCATGTCAGTAACCCTTATTTTTGAAGCTCACGGTACTACATTCGACAATGAAGCCCACCTCTCATCAGGCTGGAATGATGTGGCGCATTCACCTTTGGGTGAGCAACAATCAAAGGAAATGGGTGAGCGTTACAAGGACGATCATTTCGATGCGATATTCTGTTCTGACCTACAGCGCGCCTACAAGAGCGCCGAGATCGGGTTCGGTACGAAGTGGCCCATCATCCGCGATGCACTCCTGCGTGAATGCGATTATGGCGATTTGACGCAGAAACCATCGGAAATTGTAGACGCGGATAAGCCCAAGCACATCGATGTGCCATTCCCGAACGGCGAGAGCTATACCGAGACCACGGCGCGTATGAAGTCATTCCTAGACGACCTTAAGCGTGACTACGATGGCAAGCGGGTCATGATCATCGGCCACCGTGCGACGCAATACGGCATCGAACATGTTGTGAATGGCGTGCCACTCGAAAAGCTCGTCGCTACGCATTTTAAATGGCAACCGGGGTGGGTTTACCAGCTCTGATTTGAGAGTATAATTCCTGCTATGAATGATGAAGAAATACGCGCACAAGCGCTTGCTTTTGCTAAGAAAAATAAAGTTCGGTTGGCTCGTGAGCTGACAGATCCTGCTAAATATAGGCCAGATAAGTTTCCAATATCTGTATTTATGGCTGGTTCGCCTGGTGCCGGTAAGACTGAGTATTCAAGAAACCTGATCGACCTTTTGGAAAGGGACGATGAATTTAGAGTTGTGAGAATTGATGGTGATGAGATACGCCCCTTGATTCCTGGATACACAGGAAGCAATTCATTCTTATTTCAGGGCGCAATATCCCTAGTTGTGGAAAAGATGCATGATCTCCTCCTCCATAATAATCAGTCGTTTATACTTGATGGTACATTTACTAAATACGAGAAAGCCATATCGAATGTTCAGAGGTCTATAGAACATAATAGGCTTATTCTAAATGCCAGAGTTACTGTTCAAAAAATATCGGAGACATTCGGAAACAAAGTGATTATATATGTCGTCAAGAAGGATTTTACTACAAACGCCGTTGAGTCAGTTAATAAGCTAATCATGGATGAAGCTACAATTGACCGCTATGTTTCGGAGTCGTATACTAGAGATGACCTAGAAAAAATGCTATGAAAATCGTGGATATATTCAAAAAGAAGGAAGAGACGAAGGAAACCGGCCATTTTGCTGAGTTTTTTCGAAGTGCAACACCTAAGGAACAGGTGAAAATTCTGACAAAAGCTGCCGAACTAGCCAATAAAGATCAACGTAAGCTGATGAGCGAGGTTGATGCTGGATAGTCGTGCCACTCGAAAAGCTCGTGGCCACTCATTTCAAATGGCAGCAGGGTGGAGGTATGAGGTGAGATAAAGAATTATATATGATCACGAGGGAACAAGAAGAATGGCTTAGTCATCTGTCTGACACAGGTAGTGTAAAAATTGTTCCGTTTGATCCAAAGTCAGATCAAAAATTTGAGAATATAAAAAGACAGATTCAGTCTCTACTTGGAAATGAAACAGAGGTTTTGCATCGCGGCGCTTCAGCACTTGGTATATCTGGTCAACCTGAAATTGATATCTACATCCCAGTATCTGCCAAAAGGTTTGATCATGTTGTCTCTGAGATGCAAATTAAATTCGGCAAACCCTACAGTGTCTATCCATTGGAAAGAACGAAGTTTATCCTGTCCGTTGATGGAACTAAGTTAGAAATTATGGTGGTTAATGAATCATGTAAAAGCTGGACAAATAATGAGATCTTTTACGAGTACATGAAAAAACATCCAGATGCTCTAGAACAATACAGAAAATTAAAAGAAGACGCTGCTGGTCATTCTAACAGAGCTTACTATCGAAGAAAAATTGAATTTATCAATGATATTATGAGTAGAGCAAAGTAGGAGTATACTGTCCGCATGGAACCCCTAGCGAATAAAATACGACCGCAGAGCTTGAAGGAGTTCGTGGGGCAGGAGCACTTGGTGGGCCCGGGGAAACCTTTGCGTAAGGCGATAGAGGACAAACACCTGTTCTCATTCGTGCTCTGGGGGCCACCTGGGACTGGAAAGACGACGATTGCGAGAATATATGCGAACGCTTTGCACGCGAGGTTTTATGAACTTTCGGCGGTTTCGGCGGGGAAGGATGATATACGGAAAATCCTAGATGAACCAGATACACTGCTCGAGGAACGACCCAAGGTGCTATTTCTAGATGAGATCCACAGATTCAATAAAGCCCAACAGGATTTTCTTTTGCCTCATGTGGAAAGCGGTAGGCTAACTTTGATCGGCGCCACCACCGAGAATCCTAGCTTCGAGGTCATTCCAGCACTCTTATCTCGGTGCCGTGTATTCGTGCTCAAGTCTCTCACTGAAGATGACCTGCGCGCCATCGTAAAGCGCACGAAGATGAAGGTGCCCAAGGTGGCCGAGGATTGGCTCGTGGCGCTCGCGAACGGCGATGCCCGCATAGCTATAACTGCTATTGAGAACTGCAAACGGCTCTACGGAACTATCACCCTAGAGAATCTCAAGAATACATTCGAGCATGCTTTCATCAGGTTTGATAAAAAGGGGGAGGAGCACTATGACACTATTTCGGCGTACATAAAAAGCATGCGTGCAGGGGATGCTGACGCGGCATTGTATTATCTCGCACGAATGATCGAGGGTGGTGAGGATCCGAAGTTTATTGCAAGGAGGATGGTTGTATTTGCGTCAGAAGATATTGGACTGGCTGCGCCGACGGCTCTAGTAGTGGCAAATGCTGTCTTCAGAGCTGTCGAGGTTATCGGTTTACCGGAGGCTCAAATAAATCTAGCCCATGGGACTGCGTATTTAGCTTTGGCGGCAAAGGATAGGAGTGCCTATGAAGGGTATTTTGAGGCGCTTGATGATGTGAAGAAGACAGGGAACTTGCCTGTACCCTTGAAGATCAGAAATGCACCGACGAAACTGATGAAGGAATTAAATTATGGCAAAGGTTATGAGATGTACCCGAAAAAGCCGGGCGACAAGGTAGACAGTCTTTTGCCAGATAAATTAAAAGGGAAGAAGTATCTAAGACGCAAGAAATGAAGTGATTGCGGTTTCGATTTCAGCGCGTGCAACTGGCGCAAACCATTTAATTCGTGCGTCTTTCTTGAACCAGGTTTTCTGACGCTTGGCGTATTGCCAAATGCGAGTGGAAAGCAAGCTGACCATATCTGCGTATGAAAGTCTCTGCTGTAAATGCTGGGCGACATAGCGATACTCCAGTCCGAGCTCGTCTAGGCGTTCGTATGAGAGTCCAGCGCCATCGGGTGGTGTTTGGTGGAGTGTTTCGACTTCTTTTATCATTCCTGCATCGAGGCGTGATTTCAGACGAGCGTTGATGCGCTCTCGAAGTATGTGGTCTGGAACAGCTATGCCAATTAAAAGTGCGTCGTGTTTTGGCTCCAATGGTTTTGAAATAAGCGGCACAGATCCGAGCTTGCGAGCTATGAGGATCGCGCGCGACAGGCGGCGTTTATTCTTGAGATCAATAGTAGCTGCACGAGCCGGGTCCAACCGCTTCAATTCCTCGAATAATTCCTCGACCGTCCTCTGTTCGAGCTTTTTTTGTTCCTCCGTGTCGGCCTCAACCTCTGGAAACCCGAGGTCGTCGACAAGCGCGGATATATAGAAGCCGGTTCCGCCACAAATTATTGGTAACCTGTCGCGCGATGATTGCGGCTTCGGCGGCTGTTTTCCAATTCATGGCCGTGAAGCGCTCGTTCGGGTCCGCAATGTCCAGACAGTGATGCGGTACCCCCTTCATTTCAGCCGTAGTGATTTTACCGGTTCCGATATTCAAGCCTCGATAAACCTGCCTAGAATCAGCCGAAACAACTTCGCCGTTGAATTTCAGTGCCAGTTCAACCGCAAGGTCACTCTTACCAGATGAAGTGGAACCGAGAATGACTATTATTTTTGGTTTTTTAAACATTAGTATTTATCTATATAAGCTCCAGTTCTGCATGAAGGGGATAATGATCTGAAATGTGCTCCTTATGATCTACGTGAGCACCAAGGTTCACAATATTATCTGAAATAAGGATGTAGTCGATTTGGTTATGATTATTGAAAAAACCTCGGAATGTGCCAACCTCTTGCCTGCATGCGTCGGAGAGCTCCAATGTTTCAAGCATACGACTATATTCTGATTTGCCACGAGTAATATTAAAATCACCCACCAAGATAACGCGTTTACCGCGAATATTATCGCGGATCATGCACAGGTGATTATGTCGGAGCTGTCGCGGATTCTTGCCACATATGAAATTTATGATATTACAAAGCGCATATGTCGGCTTTGGTTCATGAAGATCAGGAACAAAATATGAGCTACCTATGTGAACTGTCTTACCATGCACATCAAGTTCGGCTAGTATGGTCGATGGACGATGGATCATGTCGTGTGGTGGAAAGAAAATACGCTTGTTGCTTATGGGAAATCTGCTCAAAATAACTAGACCAGAGTTTATGTATCTCTTTGGAAGTTGCGATCGGATGGAATGCTCATAACCAAGCGATTTGGCGATATCGATCACATCTCCTTGATTGTCTATATACCTATAGGGGTATATAGATCCCTCCGTGATCATGAGATAATCCCATAAACATAGAAGCCAAGGATTCTTGTTGAATAAACTGGAGAAGCGTGAGTAGATAGAATAAGTGATGAATCCTACGGCGAACGATGTGAGTTCCTGGAAGCAAAGGACATCATAATTCCCATTGTAGGTACCAATACGCGCCAGAAGCTCATTTTTACGCTTTATACGATCGTACATCGAGGGAGACAAATCCGTATTCCATGTAAGAATTTTGAGCGTGGTCATTTTAGTTTAGAAAAATAAAATATGCGCTACTCAAAATTCCATGCAAAATTGCTGCATTCCAGATACTTTTCGTTCGAGTGTATGTCCATCCTAGGATAAGCCCTGCAATCATTGCGATTAGCGCTAATTTCCAATTCCATAAACTTATATTGATTCCGAGCGCTCCATTCGGAAGGTGAGCCAAGCCAAATATAATACTCGTCAGGATGATTCCTCTAAAAATACCGATCTTTTTTATCAACGTACTCTGAATAATTCCGCGAAATAGAATCTCCTCTGCTGGTGCGACTATTATAAAGATATAGGCCACAATTATTGCAGAAAAAGCTGAACTAAAACGTGGGTAATACGAAATTATTCCGGAGGAAATTGCGGGGACTATTATTATGGCCATGGCACATAATCCGTAAACTATAATCAATATGTCATGTTTCGAAATGTGCGGAGGAGCATTGAAAAATTTTGGTTTAGTATGGTGTTCAACCGCTAGCAATATAATATATAATATGATTATAACTGACTGCCAGAATATCACCCATTCACTGAAGCCCATTGATTCTAATATTCGTATGATTTCCATTTGATTGATATTGTGTGCCGGGAGAGAGAATCGAACTCTCATGGATTACTCCGCACGATTTTGAGTCGTGTGCGTCTACCAATTCCGCCATCCCGGCCTTGCGGCCACCGTATTAGCACAGTCTACAATATTTTTGTGTTAAAATACATCTATGCAAAACACGCCTACAGGTTTTACTAACAACGCCATTTTTTGGGTTGAACTCGAAAAGATCACTCCGAACCCTTATCAGCCTCGCCGAGAATTTGATGCTGACAAGCTCAAGGACCTTTCTGATTCCATAAAGATGTATGGCGTTCTTCAGCCACTCGTTGTGACTAGGAAGGAAGTCTATCGCGAAGACGGCGGCATGACTGTCGAGTATGAGCTTATCTCCGGTGAACGCAGGTTGCGTGCTTCTAAGCTTGCAGGCCTATCGCAGGTTCCAGTGCTTATTAAAAGCGGCGAGGAGAGTGGTCAGCTCAAGCTCGAGATGGCTATCATCGAGAATCTCCAACGCGAAGATCTCAATCCCGTCGACCGAGCGCGCTCATTCGACAGGCTGGCCAAGGAATTCAAGCTCAAGCAAGCGCAGATAGCTGATAAGGTTGGCAAGAGCAGGGAATATGTTTCCAATTCCATGCGCATACTTTCATTGCCGGATGAGATGATTTCCGCCCTCGAGGAAGGAAGGATTTCAGAAGGGCATACTAGGCCGCTCCTTATGCTTGTTGATCGGCCAGATGAACAACTAGTTTTATTCAAGGAGATATTGACTAAGAAGCTCACGGTTCGTGAAGCTGAGTCGCTCTCGCGTCGCGTTGCTACTGAACGTATCCGCAACAAGGGCAAGTATCTCGATCCAGTTATGATAGAGATGGAGAAGAATTTTACAGAATCACTAGGAACGCGGGTTAGGATAGAGAAGACGAAGGAAGGTGGCACGGTTTCTATAGATTTCTTTAGTCCGGATGATTTGCGGACTTTATTGGAACGCCTGAATAAGGCGGAGGGGAAAGCGATGCAATCACTGACTGCACAAACAAAAACAGCAGTAGACCAAAAACCAATAGATGACCGTGCGCCGGCTGATGCCGAAAAAGAGGATAATACCGAGATGTATTCGCTCAAGAATTTTTCGTTGTAATTGGCAATTATTAGTTTGTTTACAAAAAATCGCACCGCCGAGCTAGTCGGAGGTGCGATGAGAAAGTGAACGTATCTTGAGGATATCCCTGATTAGCCTGCCGATTGAACGGGTTGGCCTTGGGTGCTGTTCAATGCTTGCTTGACTACCTCAAGCAAAGTGGCAGGCAGGAACGGCTTCTCCAGTAGGAATGGAGTGAGAATCATCAATGATTCTCTCAATGTCCCAGACGCTAGATTTGTTGACATAATCACGATTGGGATTTTGAGACCCCATTCTCTGATGTTTAACGACAACACTATGCCGTCCATTCTCGGCATGTTGATGTCAGTAATCATGACATCCGGCTGTTCCTTTCCTATGATATTGAAGGCATCTACGCCGTCGGCTGCTGTCGTGACAACATAGCCAGCGTTCTCTAGAAACATCTTAACGACTCCACGGATGTCCTTATCATCATCGACGACCAGGATTTTTCTTGCGTTCATTTAGTGATCCTTTTTTGATTGCTTTTGTGCAGAAATTCTTGCCTGTTACATTGTCACACAGGAATAATAGAAAGTCAATAGGTCTAGAAAGTTTAAGCTTTCTTGCGCTGGAAGCCTCGTTTGAGCTTCGGTTGGGCGAGAAGCTCCAGAGCACGTTCGAGAGTGATCGTGTAGACATCATCCGGCACTTTTATAGATCTGAAATTTGTATCAGAAACTACATAAGGACCAAATCGGCCAATCGAGGCTCTTACTTCTTTGTTTGTAGCTGGATCTACGCCGAGTATTCGTGGCACGCTTAGATACTTGAGAGCTTCGGCGACTGTGATCTTGGATGGATCCATTGTTTTTGGAATTGAGGCCATTCTCGGTTTAACCGCGACGATTTCCGGTTCTGGCTTGACCACCTGTGTCGATTCAGCCCCATCAACTCCACCTTCATTTTTGACAACTTTTTTCTTTTTACCCCTCGCTGGCCTCTCTGGCTTAACTCCAAGCTGAACGTATGGACCGAATCTTCCGTTTAATACGAATATTGGCAGACCAGTCGTAGGATCAGTTCCGATCGGTTCGTCCTTCTTGAATTCCATGCCTTCCATGGTCAAAGCGCCCTCACAATCCGGATATTTTTCGCATGAGATAAATTTACCATTCCGGCCGAGCTTGATTTCCATAGGGCCGCCGCACTTCGGGCACTTAAACTTAGCGTCGGCTTTGCCGAGATTCGTGGCCTTGGCCAATTTTTCTTTTGACTTCACATCCTTGTGGAAGGGTCCATAGAAATCAGACAATGTTTTGAGATACGTTCTCTCGCCGTTGGCGATCTCATCCAATTGGTTTTCCATATCCGCAGTAAACGAATCGCTGATGTATGAAGGAAAGTATTCCTCCAGGAATGAAGAAACGACATCGCCAGTGTCTGTCGGTTTTAATGAACGGTTCTCGCGTTCTACATATCCTCGATCTTCGATGGTTTTGCAAATCGAAGCATATGTAGATGGTCTGCCGATGCCTCGTTTCTCGAGCTCCTTGATGAGGCCTGCCTCTGTATACCTAGATGGCGGCTGGGTCTGTTTTTCTTCGGCATTTATTGATTGCAGATTGATCGACTCGTCTTTTTTACATTTCGGTAAAGTCATTTCTTCGCCGTTGGACTCCGGATCAGCCTTGAGCCAGCCGTCGAATATGATTCTCGAGCCAGTTGCTTCAAATACAGGCAGGGAATTATTGGTAATATTCGCTGATATTTTTGTACGGGCCATAACGGCATCGCTCATCTGCGAGGCGACTGCCCTTTGCCATATCAAACGGTACAACTTCTTCTGTTCATCAGTCGTGCCAGCGTTTAATTTTGCAAAAATGCTCGGACGAATAGCCTCATGCGCCTCCTGGGCATTCTTGCTCTTTGTTGTGAATTTGCGCGGTGAATGATATTGCTTGCCGTAATTCTTTTCGATGGCTGCGGCGATCTGGCCTAGTGCTTGGTCGCCGAGATTGGTCGAATCAGTACGCATATATGTGATATGCCCGGCTTCGTAGAGCTTCTGAGCGATGGACATGGTTCGAGAAGGCGTGAATCCATAGCGGGTCGAGGCTGCCTGTTGGAGCGTGGAGGTTATAAAAGGCGCTCTTGGCGAACGTTTGACCTCACTTTCCTCAACATCGGTAATTGTCCACTTTTCCTTATTTGCGGTTTCTATGATTGAGACTACCTCCTTCTTGTCTCGCGGCTCCTTCGAGCAGGTTAGTGCTAGAGCATCCTTCTTTTCAGTTAGCCATTGTCCAGAAATTGCCCAATATGTTTCAGGCTTGAAAGCGCGGATCTCCCGTTCGCGCTCCATTATTATGCGAAGTGCCGGAGACTGGACGCGGCCAGCTGACAAACCGTAGCGGACTTTTTTCCAGATAAGGCCGGAAAGATCATAACCGACGATACGATCTAGAACGCGCCTAGCTTCCTGTGCCTCGCGAAGATGCTGGTCGATTTGTCGTGGATGTTGTAGAGCCTCGTTAACAGCTTCCTTTGTAATTTCATGGAATGCAATGCGCTCTATCTTCTTCTTGACGCCTGCACCCATGCGGTCCTTCAGGACTTCGGCGATATGCCAGGCGATCGCCTCACCCTCGCGGTCCGGGTCGGTTGCTAGAATAATTTCATCAGCCTTCATAGCCTGTGCAGAAATGTCATCAATAACAGCCAACTTTTTGGCTACTATTTCATAATGAGGAACGAAGCCAGCTTCTATGTCGACAGCTTTCTTGCTTGATTTCGGAAGATCTCTCACATGGCCGACCGAGGCGCGCACGACAAAATCGCTGCCCAAATATTTTGAGATCGTCTTTGATTTCGAGGGGGATTCGACGATGACTAATTTCATAAGGTGTGTTTAGTATTACATTATAAATTCCCATAACGCAAATTTTCAGTTAAATAAACTCATAGGAATTTAAGTAAATCTGAGTTGTTTCTTATCAGGCCTTCAAGTTCAAGCGATACAAGTTTTTCATTGAGAGTATGTATTGGAATTCCCGTCCGTAAGGCGAGATCGTCAATCGTTATTTCTCCCAGTGAAATAATCTCGATAATCGTTCTTGATATCGAATCCAATGTGTCCAATCGTGCAGAAGCCATAATCCCATTTTTTGAGCTTTCAAATCCCAATGCTTCCAGTATGTCATTTGCAGAAGTAATGATAGCTGCGCCTCTCTTGATAAGCATGTGCGGACCATAAGAATGGGCTCCGAATATTGATCCAGGTACTGCTAGTACATCACGATCATATTCTTCGGCGTGTTTAGCTGTCATTAGGGAACCTGATCTTTGGCCAGCCTCTATTATGAGTGTGGCATGCGATATTCCTGCCATAAATCGATTGCGCTCAGGAAAAGCCCAAGAACCTGTTGGATAATCTGATCGCCATTTTGATAATAATGCGCCGCCACTGTCAATGATATTTTTTGCGAGTTGGAGGTGAGTTGGTGGATAAAGAGCATTCCATTCAAGGCTCGATCCTGGAAAACCTACACAGTGAAGGCCAGTCTCAAGCGCAACTTCATGAGCAATGCCGTCTATTCCGAGGGCAAGTCCAGACACAATCGAAATCGGGTAACCTTTCAATCCGCCTATAACCTTATTGACAGTGTCACGGCCATATGTTGTCCACAGTCGTGATCCGACAACACATAAGTATTTTTGGTCTTTGAAAGTTGCGAGTTTACCTCGAATGTATAGTCTTGCGGGTGGATTGTGCATATTTTTCAAGGTATCTGGAAAATGGTTCTTACTAAGAACATATATATTGTCATCCATGTCAATAAATTAATTAGCTAATATAGAACACGGTCAAACTATGATCGAGTCGCTAAAAACCCCCTCTGATAGTATTTAGGGATAAAAAATGCGCAGATGCGCGGCAGTGGGCATATTATAGCACTTTTTTTATTGTCCAGATATTGCTATTATGATTGGACTAACATGTTAGACATCCGATTCATCCGAGAAAACAAGGATCTCGTCGCCATGGCGGCCAAAAAGAAGCACGTTCAGTTTAATGTTGACGAGCTAATCATGTTGGACGATAGGCGTCGCATACTCATGGCAACAGCCGAGTCCAAACGCGCCGAGCAGAATGCCGCGAATAGCGGTATTGCCAGTTCTATTTCCATCGAAGATCGCGCAAAGATGATCGCCACCATGCGTACCGTCAAGGCCGACCTAGAGAAGGCTGAAACCGAGCTCAAGGAAGTCATGAAGTCATGGCAGGACCTCATGCTCCGTGTCCCGAATATTCCAGACATGTCCGTGCCTGATGGTGATAGTGATGCAGGGAATGTCGAGGTCAAGAATTGGGGGAGTAAACCTGAATTTTCATTTGAGGCAAAGGATCATATTGAGCTTATGACCAGTTTAGGAATGGTAGATTTTGAGCGTGCGGCAAAAGTCCATGGATTCCGCGGATATTATTTCAC
>JAPLZI010000062.1:1168-7735 GCA_026395095.1 Candidatus Tayloriibacteriota bacterium | reverse complement strand
CGGTGATGGCGCGCGACTTTGTTTTGCAATATGGAATCATGCGTTGGATTTCTTTTCTAAAAAAGACTTTACGCCTGTCATACCTCCGATAATAGTAAAAAAGATATTTTTGTACGGCACGGGCTATCTTCCTGGCGACCCAAATGATTTTTATACTATTCAGGACGGTGACGTTCTCGCTGGAACAGCTGAAGTACCGCTTATGGCTATGCACAGCGAGGAAGTTTTCGATGCGAATGAATTACCGAAACGTTATCTAGGTTTCTCACCTAGTTATCGTCGTGAGGTTGGTGCCCATGGTAAAGATGTAAAAGGTCTCATTCGCGTCCATGAGTTTCAAAAATTTGAGCAGGTGATCCTATGTGAAGCAAATCACGAAACATCAGTAAAATTCCATGAGGAGCTAAACAGGAATACGGAAGAATTTATCGAGACACTAGGAATTCCATATCACACTGTTATTAACTGCGGTGGTGATCTGGGTATCGGTCAGGTCAAAAAATATGATATAGAGCTATGGGTGCCAAAGGAGAATAAATATAGGGAGATCGGTTCGGCGTCATATTTCCATGATTTCCAGTGCAGACGGTTGAATATCCGCTACAAGGATGCAACAACCGGTAAGCTGAATTATTGCCATTCATTGAACGCAACAGCGATCCCCACGCCGCGCATTCTAGTTTCTCTAGTCGAGAATTTCCAACAGGCCGATGGCACGATCAAGATTCCCGAGGCTCTCGTGAAGTATTTTGGTGCTGATTTTATCGGAAAACCGATTAAATAAGACAGGCAAAACGAGCAAGCTAGGTAAACAAGCTAGATAAAATTGAAGCTGAATATGCGATTCAACCAACATTCACGCCAGTCAAAATCTTTTACCGAAAGGCGCCGAAGGCGCATGATAATAGGGGTGGTTTCTGGGGCGCTGGCTATAACCTCATGGCTGGTTACTTTTTCGGAGCTTTCGTTCCTGCCGGCATTATCTATCACTAATATTGAGGTTTATGGTGCAGACCCGTCTCTTACTCCGGTCATGAATGCCGCCGCGTCAAAAGCAATCGATGGGACATACCTAGGCATTTTTTCAAAAGCGAATACTCTCATATATCCTAGGAATGCGATATCAAAATGGATTGCTTCCTCATCACCGAGTGTCAGCAATGTGAATGTGGGGCATAGCAGTCTAAACACACTGTCGATCTCTGTGTCCGAAAAAACACCCGATGCGATAGTCTGTGCTGATCTGCCAGATCTATCCTCGAACAGTTTGTCGCAAAGCGATAAATGTTATGTCACCGATAGTACTGGTCTGATATTCAGATTGCGAAAAGAGTCTGATCAAAATACATACAATCAATACTACATTCCAGATCTAGCCGGAAAAGAATTATTGGGTACTTACGCTACGAGCACTGCGAAGTTTAGGATTTTACAATCGCTTATCAACAATCTGAAGTATGCCGGCATAAATGTGCAAGCGACTCTCATAAAAGGCGGGCATGATTATGAGTTGTATGCGGATAATCCCTCAGGTTCGTCGATCGTGGTTATACAGATGGATGATCGTGTCAATCTAGATGTTGAAAAGGATAATCTGATTGCATTCTGGTCGAAAGTAACCGGCGATGCCAGGACAAAAGGCACCAAGCTAGAATGGAGTGAGATCAAGCTCCAATATCCGCCGAATGTTTATTCACGGCCAATCGAAGGCTCTGAATCCAGCACCGGACCTAGATGAAGCAGTTTTTTTCCGTACTTTTCGGCGGCTTGGTCCTGATTTTTCTGGGGATAATTTTGGTTTGGGGGTTTGGACAGGTCAATAATAAGATTGCAGGTCTGAATAAATCAGATGATCCGGATGCCGTTGTAACTGACGGTCTTAGGAAGGTTATTCGCTATACTGCTAACGAAGAAGAAGGTGTCATAAATTCTGCAATTGAGAATCTGCCCAGAAACAACGGAGACAGAATAACTGCCGATGCCTACATAGTGAAGAATTTATCGACTGATTCAGTGTGGACGGAATATGATGCGACCCGTCTGCGTCCAGTTGCATCACTCACGAAGCTCGTGACTGCTGTTGTTGCTAGACGGATGATCCAAGCTGATACAAGGATAGAGATAACTCCACAAATAATTTCAACATTCGGCAATACGGCAGGCTTTCGGGCCGGCGAGATATTCACGGCATCTGATCTCATGTATCCGCTCATGATGGTTTCGTCAAATGACGCCGCCGAAGCCTTTGCTAGGAAATACGGCCGGACGAAATTCATAAGAGTAATGAATGATTTTGTCCAGTCCATAGGCGCATATAGGACGTATTTCGCGGATCCATCAGGGTTGTCCAAGGCGAATGTATCGACTGCGACTGACCTGGCCATAATAATAGATTGGATAAGGAGGAGTGACCCGAGCCTTCTAGAGATCACTACGCTCAAATCTAAAACTGTTCGCAATCATACCTGGGTGAATCCTACTCATTTCTTGTCCTGGTCGTACTATATGGGTGGCAAGAATGGATACACGGACGAAGCGGGCCGTACATCCGTTTCACTTTTTAGACTTGGTTACGACAAGGAGGTTTATGCAGTTGTTGTTCTTGGAAGCGACAATCGCGATGAGGATGTGGTGCGTTTGATAAATAAAGTCAAATAATATAGATTGTGTCAATGAATTTCTGGAGCAAACTGAAGAAAGCGGGCAAGCCGATATTCGTCATGGCGCCAATGGCGAATGTGACGGATTCTGGATGTGGACGGAATTTGTTTCGGCGGACGGTCTCGTATCGGTTGGCCGTAAAAATTTATTGACAGATCTCAAATATTCTTCTAAAGAGAGACCGATAATTGCACAACTTTTTACAGGGCATCAGGAAGCGATGTTGAAGGCATCAAAACTAATTGCTGAACTCGGGTTTGACGGGCTTGATATAAACATGGGCTGTCCTGATCGCGCTGTTGAGAAGCAGGGAGGTGGTTCGGCAATGATCAAAAATCCAAATATGGCAATTGCAGTTTTGAATGCGGCACGGGAAGGAGTTGGTAATAATATTCCTATTAGTATAAAGACCCGGATTGGTTATAACAAGGTTGACCTCGATTGGATCAAACTTCTTCTTGAACAAAAAATTCCAGCTTTAACGGTGCATTTGCGGACCCGAAAAGAAATGTCAGATGTACCGGCTCATTGGGAGCTCATGCCGGAAATAATTAGTTTGCGAAACATGATCAGTCCCTCCACGCTAATTATCGGCAACGGCGATGTGGAATCAATGGAGGACGCCAGAGCTAAAGTAAATAAATACGGTTGTGACGGAATTATGATTGGTCGTGGAATTTTCGGTAAACCGTGGTTCTTCGAGAAGAAGTCGCGAGTAAGAACACCAGAGGAACGCCTGAAAATCCTAGTTGAACACGCAAAACTCTTTGAGAAAACCTTCGGTGGACGCAAGCGACTGAAAAATTTTGCCGTTATGCGCAAGCATTTCAAAGCCTATGTGAATGGTTGGGATGGAGCAAAAGAGTTGCGTGCTAAACTTATGAAAACAGAAACGGCTAGGGAAGTTGAGTTAGTAGTTAAAAGATATATTAAAGCTGTGCTAAAATAACCTCATCATGACTGTCTTATACCGCACATATCGCCCGCAGAAATGGCCTGAAGTAATGGGTCAGGATCATATCATTGAGGGGCTCAAGGATGCGATTGCCAATGGAAGAATCTCCCATGCGTACCTATTTTCTGGTTCTCGTGGTACGGGCAAAACAACTGTTGCTCGTATTTTTGCCCGGGAAATAAAGACGGCAGGAGACGATACCTATGAGATAGATGCGGCTTCGAACCGTGGCATAGATGATATCCGTCAGCTTCGCGAACATGTATCAGTGTTGCCGTTCTCCTCACCATTCAAGGTTTATATCATCGACGAGGTGCATATGCTTTCGAAGGATGCCTGGAATGCGCTTCTGAAAACCCTTGAGGAGCCGCCGAAGCATGTGATCTTCATTTTGGCGACTACGGAGCTGGACAAGGTACCAGAGACGATAGTGTCGCGTTGCCAAACATTTGTGTTCCGCAAGCCGTCGCGAGAGATAATCAGGAAACAAGTTACGCTCGTTGCTAAGAAGGAGGATTATGAAGTGGACGCAGGTGCAGCTGATCTTATCGCCCTTCTCGGTGACGGTTCATTCCGCGATGCACTGGGAACGCTCGAAAAAGTCATTGCTGCCTCGGCAGATAAAAAAATTACTAGGGAGGAGGTAGAGGCAATCACTGGAGCGCCTAGGGCGGGTTTAGTCAATCAGTTCATTGAATCATTGATCGACAAAAAAGAGGATGTAGCGCTAAAGGCGATCACCGAAGCAGAAAAAGGCGGAGTATCCATGACGACCTTCACAACGCTTATTCTAGAGAAGATGCGTTTCATTCTCCTGGTTCAACATTCGAAATCGTCTGAAGCCTCGGTCAGGGACAGGGTTTCACCGGATGATTGGGAATTTATAGCAGCGCAAGCCGGCAAGAATTCATTGACACCATCCACGCTTGTTGTACTCTTGGAAGCTGCCGATGGTGTCGGCCGCGCACGCATAGCGGAGTTGCCGCTCGAGCTCGCCGTAGTGAAAATTTGCGGGATCGTCTAACATGGATGGTATAATTAGTGTGTGAGTAAAATTTTAGAAAGACAAATAGCCCTCCGATTAAGGAGAGAAGGTAAATCATACAGCGAGATTCTTCAGGAAATCTCTGTTGCAAAGTCGACACTTGGTGTCTGGCTTAAAAATGAGGGTTTGGCTCAGCCACAAATCCAAAGAATTACAGAGAAGAGAATTGAAGGGCAAAGAAAAGGTGCAAGGGCAAGACATGATAAGAGAATACTCGATCAGGATGAGATATACGCTGGTGTCAAGAAAAATTTTGGTGAACTTTCGATGAGGGATTTGCTCGTTCTTGGAATAGCATTGTATTGGGCGGAAGGTTCTAAGGAAAGTGCTAATCGACCAGGTAGTGGAGTGGTGTTTACAAACGAGGAACCGAGGATGATTCTTGCATTCATAAGGTTCCTTGAGTACAACTTTATGGTCTTTAAGGATAGGATCTATTGTGAATTATATATACATAATGATAGAGTAAGGGAATCAGAATCGATTGTAGAGTACTGGAGCGATATCCTCGAATTGCCTAAAACGAGTTTTAGGATATATTTAAAGCACAGTGTTAGAAGTAATAGTAATTCGCATAAGAAAGAATATCACGGAACATTGCGAATAAAAGTTAAGTCAAGTTCGGATTTGCTCCGGCAAATGGAAGGGTATGTGCGGGCAATATGCAGTAATTGGGGGGTGGTGTAATTGGTAACACGTCTGCCTTTGAAGCAGAAGACTCTAGGTTCGAAGCCTAGCCCCCCAGCCACGATTTTTAACTTATGACATGATATATTTAATTTATGGTTATAGACATAGAATTAACTCTAAATAGATTCGGATTTGGTAAGATTTCGGATAATAAATTCCAGTTCTTATTTTTTAGATTTTCTAGGTGGAATATTGATAACAAATACTCTATTTCCTTCGAAATAAATTGGCGAATGAAGGAAGAAAATTATCCTAAACTCTGATATAATACAGGTCTCCGAAAGCCATGACTAATTGGCGTGAAAATAAGATTCGATTCCTAAGCACAGTCGCCGTTATTTTCTTGGCTGGCGGATTCGTGGGCTGGCTTCTTAAAAATAGACAAATTTCGGTTGCATCGATTGCACCGAATCAGATACGGGCCGATATCAAGGCGTATCAGTTTATTAATCCGCTCCTTTTTGCAAATAATGACAAGGACACCTCACCGGACCTAAATGTTTTGGTTCGTGGTCTCAACAAATCAATCTCAAAATCTCTAACGGATGGTGATGCCTCGTCGGTTTCTGTATATTTCAGGGATCTTAATACTGGGCGTTGGACCGGAATCAATGAAGATGATACATACACGCCTGTTTCAATGCTTAAGGTTGTCGTTCTCATGGCCGCTCTGAAGATCGCTGAAACAAATCCGGATTTTCTTCAAAAGAAAATATATTACAAGCCTGATGATTCCACCAAATTCTATAGGCCGAATGACAAGGTTTCTGCTGGTTACTACAGCGTGCAGGATCTCGTCAACAGCATGATAATATATTCCGATAATGCTTCGAGTGCGGCTCTCATGGAGGACAAAGAGATTAACAATACTTTTGGTTTGGTGTATACGATATTCAGATTGCCTTCATTCAAATCGGCTACGTCAACTGATTTTATGTCTGTGAAGTCGTATTCGTCTGTCTTCAGGGCACTTTACAACTCGACCCTCTTCCAATGGAATCTGTCCGAACAGGCATTGGATTTCCTGTCTAAAACTGATTTTATGGATGGTATTGTTGCCGGTGTGCCATCTGGCACGAAGGTTTCTCATAAATTCGGCGAAACAGGTGCTTTGCAAGGTGCCGATAAGACGGTCATTCATGAACTGCATGATTGTGGCATTATATATTATTCCACACATCCATATCTCCTTTGTGTAATGACGCGGGGAAAGGAT
>JAPLZI010000062.1:0-1156 GCA_026395095.1 Candidatus Tayloriibacteriota bacterium | reverse complement strand
GACGCGGGGAAAGGATTTTTACAAACTGGAATCAGTTATCTCCGGTATATCCCGATTTGCCTGGGACTTTGTTACCAATGAATACAAGGCGAATAAATAATTCCAGATTTTGATGAACTCAAAAACTCTTATTTGGATCGGGGTTTTTATTGGTGGCACTATCGGTGGTTATATTCCTATTATTTTTGGAGCTGACGGCCTCTCGTTCACTAGCATTATCTGTAGTGGTATTGGTAGTTTGGTTGGCATCTGGGTCGGGTTCAAACTATCTCAGTGATATCTGATATACTGAGATAGTGAGACAAATTCTCAAAACGCTCGGTACTCTTGTCGTTCTGGCGATCATCGGCTTTGCCGCGTACTCATATAGCCAGCCAGTACGAGTCTATGTAGACAATACGATATATCAGATTCGTTCGTTATATGAACCACCATGCTCAAAACCATTGTCATATTCGCTTGGCAGTTTTGATACTAGGTTTGGGATATCTAAGGATTATTTTCTAGGGGCGCTTGCGGAGGCGGAATCAATCTGGGAGAAGCCCCTAGGCAGGGAGTTCTTTACATACGAGCCGGATACTGGTCGCATGAAGATCAACCTTATCTATGATTATCGCCAGGAGGCAAGCAATAAAATGCAAAGCCTAGGGTTGACGGTCGAGAATAATAAGGAGACCTATGACATGCTTGGGCAGAAATATGATGCGCTTAAGGTCCAGTACGCACAGGCAAAAACTGCATATGACGCCGCAGTAAAAGTTTTTACTGATGATTCCAAAGCCTATCAGGATAAAGTATCATATTGGAACCAGCATGGTGGTGCACCTCGTAAGGAGTTTGATGGACTGCAAGCGGAACAGGCTGTCCTCCAAAGGGAATTGGCGAGCATAAAAATCCAGGAGGCTCAAATAAATGAAATGGTCAGTCAAATAAATTCCTTGGTAGTAGTCATTAACCAACTTGCAAATTCGCTGAATCTCACGGTTAAAAAATACAACACAGTCGGCGCATCTCTGGGCGAATCATTCGAGGAGGGTTTGTATCACACCGATGGGTCGTATAAGCAAATAGATATCTATGAATTCAAAAACCGATTAAGCCTCGTGCGCGTTTTGGCACACGAACTTGGCCATGCTCTCGATCTGGATCATGTAGA
>JAPLZI010000054.1:26879-28445 GCA_026395095.1 Candidatus Tayloriibacteriota bacterium | reverse complement strand
GGTCATGCTGTCAAATCATCGAGATTAGGCTATAATTTAACTGTTACCAACAAGTTAAGTTTATTTTTTATATGAAAATTCATGGACTCGAAAATTTACCAGATGATTCTACGCCGTTAGAAAAGGCTTTGGAACAGGCAGTTGCCGAAGATGAGGCTGTTCTAAAACCAGAAGTTAAAACTCCGGTCAAAGTCGACAGACGTCCGAATCTCAAGAATAAATTACAAGATATTCCAAATGAAGAACTTTCAGGAAAAATCGTAGATGCAGTGATGACAGATCCTGAAATGTCTAGACAAGTCAAAGAAAAAGCGCAGGCAGGTCTTACCGCCGATTTCCGCATTGCAGAGGTGCAAAGGAAGAAGGAAGAAAAGGAGAATTTTGAAATAGAGCAGGAAAGAAAGCGTGAGGAAGTTGTGCGCGTAAGGGCCGAACAATCGAGAAAAAATGCCGAGATTCTCGCGGCTTTAGCGGCTAAGAAAGCACAAGACAAAGATAAAACCGAGAGTCGGCCACTCGCTGCTTAAGCATTAAACCATGGAAACATTTTCACCCCATATTCCTGAACAGAAATTCAAAACGCCCGAAGAGGAACTGGCGTATCTTCGTGGACAGATAGCCGTGAGAGAGAAGGCTATAGCAGAAAAGGGTGAAAATACGAATCACGAGACTTTGGCTCGGCAGGCGGTTTCCTCGTATGCGGAAAAAAATTCAACTGAAGTACTTCACAAAGATTTTGTCATACCAAAGGAACGATCAGAAGCCATCGTTCTCGATCTCGCACCCGAAGAACATGATAGTAAGATTTCCGAGCTTCTCGGCATCATGCAGACGCATGGCATCAAGAATGTCCTTAGCATCATAGAGAAGATGAATGATCCCCATGTGCAGGATGACTTCGAGCGATTCCTCGTACAATATCTCAAGGCCGGTTTCCCGCTCCAAGGCATGAATGAAAAAAGCCCTGAATTCAAGGCACTTCACATGACTCTCTATGAAGTCACTTTACCCGAAAAAACCGATGAAGAAAAACAGAAGGCTCTGAAGGAAGTTATTTCATCGATGGAACAATTTTATTCTGGCATGATGTCTGTGGATGATCCTATTGGCACCGGCTATTTTACTATTGAGCTTGCGGTGGCGAACCATAGCGAAGAGTTCTCATTCAATGTTGCCGTGCATGACGCCAAAAAGAGCCTTTTCCTGAAGCAAATGTTGTCGATTTTCCACAATGCCAAGATCGTCGAAAAAAAGGATGACTATAACATCTTTAATGAAAAGGGTATAACTGTGGCCTCGTATGCCCACTATGCCAAAAATTCGATTTGGCCGCTCAAGACATATGATCAGTTTGACCATGACCCGCTGAACAGCATTCTCAATAGTTTTTCGAAGATAAAATTACACGGTGAAGGTGCGGCGATCCAGATCGTTGTGAAGCCGCAGGGTGATGTACATACTAAGCGTTACAAAAAGATATTCGACGATATCATGAAGGGCGAGAAAATCTCCGAAGCGATTGCTAAAAACGACGAGGGTATTGTCAAAAATGTCGAGGGCTTTTTC
>JAPLZI010000054.1:4773-26860 GCA_026395095.1 Candidatus Tayloriibacteriota bacterium | reverse complement strand
GATATCGAGAAAGCTGCGGCTAAGCAGAAAGAAGCGGCGGCTAATGTCGACCAAGTCAGCATCGAAGAGATCAAGCTCAAGATGAATTCGCCGACTGTTGCCGTGAATGTCCGCATTATCGCCTCGGCCGAAAATGAGGTTACGGCTGGCCAAATTCTTGGGGATATTGAGTCTTCATTTAACCAGTTTGAGAATACTCATGGAAACAAGCTCGTATTTGAACGCGTGAAAAAGGGTGATTTTAAAAAGCTGCTCTATGATTTTTCCTTTCGACTTGCTGACGATAAATACCGAATTCTCGCGAACTTGAAGGAATTAACCTCGCTTATTCACTTCCCAGCAATGGTCATGAAGTCCTCGCCGCACCTCAAGATCGCCAAAGCCGGCAGTGCACCGGCGCCTCTGGATTTGCCGCAAGAGGGTGTGTTTCTCGGCACAAATACCGATCGCGGACGCGATACGAAAGTTTTCCTTACTCCCGAGGATCGTTTGCGCCATTTCTATGTCATTGGCCAGACCGGAACTGGTAAGACGACTTTACTGAAGAATATGATCGTTCAGGATATTAACGAAGGTCGCGGTCTTTGTTTCATCGATCCTCATGGTTCTGATGTGCAGGACATTCTGGCGCTTATCCCACCGGAGAGAGTAGACGATGTGGTTTATTTTGATCCGGCGTATGTCGATAGACCAATGGCGCTCAATATGCTCGAATACGATCGCCGTTTTCCGGAACAGAAAACATTCGTGGTAAATGAGATGCTCTCTATTTTCAATAAATTGTTTGATATGAAGACTGCCGGCGGTCCGATGTTCGAGCAGTATTTCAGGAATGCCGTTCTTCTTACTATCGACGATCCTACGACTGGCTCGACACTCGTCGATGTTTCGCGCGTGCTTTCGAACAAGACATTCCGCGATCTTAAGCTCTCGAAGTGTACGAACCCGCTCGTTGTTCAATTCTGGACTGAAGTGGCGTCGAAGGCTGGTGGGGAAGCATCTCTCGCTAATATTGTGCCGTACATTGTGTCTAAGTTCGACAATTTCCTAGCGAACGACATCATGCGACCGGTCATAGCACAGGAGAAATCGTCATTTAATTTCCGCGAGATCATGGATTCAAAGAAGATCTTACTGGTGAATCTATCGAAGGGTAGGCTGGGTGACATAAATGCGAACCTCATCGGCCTCGTGCTTGTAGGCAAGATCCTCATGGCCGCACTGTCGCGTGTGGACTCGATCGGTAAGGATTTACCACCATTCTATCTCTATATAGATGAATTCCAGAATATTACTACGGACTCGATAGCGACCATCCTGTCCGAAGCGCGCAAATACAAGCTCTCGCTTAATATAGCTCATCAGTTCATTGCCCAACTAGACGAGAAGATCAAAAACGCGGTATTTGGCAACGTCGGTTCGCTGGCAGTATTTCGCGTTGGCGCGGAGGATGCGGAATATCTCGAAAAACAAATGGCACCGGTATTCACTGCCAAAGATATTATGAATATCGACAATTACAATGCCTATATGAAGATGCTTGCTCATGGCTTGCCTCAAAAACCCTTCAATATTCGTGTGCCAGCGCCGGAAAAGGGCCCCGCTGATGTAGCCGACAAACTGAAGGAGATTTCCTATCTGATGTTCGGCAAACCGCGCGCCGAGGTGGAGGCGGAGATTATGGCGAAGTACAAGAAAGAGGAGGTGAAGGCGCCTATCAAACCTGTTATATAAAAGGCCGTACACAGGGGTTGTGTACGGCGAGTGAGGAATGAATGTAATGAGAGTTGCAGATCCCGAAAAAGGTTGCAAATCTAGAGGATTTCCTGAACAACCCCGTATTCAAGGCATTTTTTCGCATCGAGCACGATTTTGTTTCTGGCGCTAAGCGTTGTCCAGACTGAATTGGGAAGATTCGTTCTTTTTTCCAAGGTTTCGATAAAAAATTTTCGGAACAAGAGAATACGTTTTACCGCAATCTCCAACGCTTCAATGGATAAAAGCTCGCTTGATTCGAGTGTAATCGCTCCAAGGTGGATGCCGAACGAACTTTCGTGATATATCAATCGTTTGTGTCCGAGCAGAGCGAGGAGTGCCGCCGCTGAGTACGCTCTAAAAATACGGCAAACGATCCGATTTTCGTAGGGAATGAACTCCTCAAATAGGATCTTGCTTTGTAGAGCGTTGCCACCAGAACTGTTGATTTCGATCAACACGGTTTCGGTGTCTTCCGCGAGCCTCTTTCGGAGCTCGGTTGCAAATTTTTGAAGAACTGGCGTGGTGAGGTGTCCCTCGAGTTTGATCGGGGGACTCGTGACTTGGATGTTCATAAAAGAACCTTTCTTTTTTTGACGCTTCTGTTATCATTAATCTATATTACTTATAATGTATTTTAACCAATATGTCAAATCCAATTGAGTTTCAGGATGAAGCAGCTAAGCGTGCTGAAGCGATCGAACAAGCTAGTGAATTAATTTTTGCCGATGAACTTCTTAAAAAGGATGCTCGAACAATAGAGCTGCTTAAGCTTAATTTTATTGATGAGAAGGGAAAAGTGTTTGATCCGGGCGACTGGATTGCCGATCGTCGTACCCAGCTAGTTGAAGATTCTCTTGCAACAGCTGATGCCGCGCATTTGAAGAATTTGCGCGAAGAGGATCTGGCAAATCAACATTCCAAGACGTGGTCAGATAAGGAGCAAAATCAATAATTTCGAAAATCAATCTCAAAACGATACATGCCCATACTGCAGCTACCTTTAAGAGTTGTTGCTTGAGGACTGCCTATATCCACATCAGTTGTGCCGGTGCGCGGCAGTATTTTATTTATTCCCAGGCTCGGTATTCGTACTGATGTCGAACAGTCGAAGGCCCCATTAGTATTGAAGCGAATGATCGTAGGTATTCCGGCCTTGGCGACACTCGATCGGGGTTCGTAGCCGCCTCTCGCCTGGATTTCTATGATTTGAACGCCATTTTCTATTGAGACATTGTTCGCAGTTCCAAGCGCACTGTCTGTTGTGTTTACTCCAGCCCTGCTTCCATTGGCTCCATTCACGAAAAAATATGCCGCTCCAAAGAATATTATTACAGTAAGAATTGAATAAGTCAGGAACTTCATATGTTGATTATATTGAAAATATTGAACAACGCAAACATGATGACAATCAAGCCGGCTGTCTTGAAGAATATTCCGGATCTGGAACTATTCCTGATGCTAAATGAACTGAAGCTCACTAACGCTAGGATTGGCAGGGTTCCGAGCGCGAATGAAAACATAGTGAGAGCGCCGGCGAGAAAACTCCCCGTCGAGAGAGTATAGAGTTGCATTGATTGGGTGAATCCGCAAGGTAAGAAGAATGTTGCTATACCCACAATGAGTGGCGTAAGAGTATGGTTAAGTTTTGCGATACCGAATGCGTGTTTACCGAGGAATTTTGGCATCGAGGGCTGGAGTTTCTTGGTCCAATGGAATACGTCCAGGAGATTGATGCCGAGAATGAGCATCACGAGTCCGATCAAGATACTCAATACAAATGTCGCAG
The DNA here is from genome assembly GCA_026395095.1 of Candidatus Tayloriibacteriota bacterium. Lineage (GTDB taxonomy): Bacteria > Patescibacteriota > Minisyncoccia > Phycocordibacterales > PALSA-1337 > C7867-002. The sequence continues at coordinate 23,316 of JAPLZI010000054.1, read as the reverse complement.
TTGCACTTAGTGTGAATGCGGAGCCGATGGCGCCGATAACTCCACCGAGAACAAAGAATGAGACCAGGCGTCCCGCATGGAACATTATTTGGGGTTTTACTTTGTCGTTTTCCTTAGCAAATGTTGCGGACATTGAGAGCAATAGACCGCCGACAACTGCCATGCAAGATGAAAGGGAAGCAACGATGCCTATTATAAACGCTGTTCCATAGCTGATCTCGGTAGCATCTACCCAGTTCACTATGCCGAGCTTTTGCAAGAGCATGAATAAAATCGCGAAACCTAAAGCTATGGGAATGGCGATTTTAAATTCTGACCACTTATTTCGCGCACTGTTTGTAACGCCATCTGAGGTATTTGTTGAGTTGTTGGCTGAGGTACTGTTGGCTGGAACCGTATAACCATGAGGTTTTAAAACTGCGGTCAATTCCGCGGCGACTTCTTCATCTGTTTTTGATCCAAAATCACCTTCGATTTCTATTGACTGATCGCTTAGATTTGATTTGGCGCTGATGATACCAGGTAGTTCGCTGGTTACATTCTCCGTAAGAAGGACACAAGCATTGCAATGCATTCCGCTCAAGTGAAATGTGTATTTTTTGGTCATATTTTTTTAGTTTTAATGCGGAGCGAATTTGACACTACTGACACGCTGGATAATGCCATAGCCATCCCTGCGAACACCGGATTTAGAAGCAATCCGAATGCCGGATAGAATGCCCCAGCCGCGAGTGGAATTCCGATGATGTTATATGCGAATGCCCAGAAAAGGTTTTGTTTGATCCCGCGCATGGTAAGCCTAGAAAGTTTGATAGCTTTTTCGATCTTGGAAATGTCTCCATAGAGAAGGGTAATTCCTGCTGACTCGATGGCGATATCGGTGCCTGTGGCCATAGCGATGCCGACATCTGCTTGGGCGAGAGCTGGCGCATCATTCACGCCGTCGCCGGCCATGGCTACGATGTAACCTGCTGTTTGGAGTTCCTTGATCTTGGCGAGCTTGTCGTGCGGCATCACTTCGCCGATCACTTCATCTATGCCGATTTGATCCGCGATGTATTGAGCCGTATTCTTATTGTCTCCTGTGAGCATGATTACTTGGATTCCTAGTTTGTGAAGCTTAGCCACGGCGTCTTTTGCTTCTGGCTTTATGATATCTGCCACATAAACAAGGCCGAGGAGTGTTTCTTTTGTGGCAAGGAATATGGGGGTTTTGCCTTCCTTGGTCGATTTTTCTATTTGGGCTGAATCCACGGATAAACCTAGGTTCTGCATCAGTTTTATATTTCCAGCAAAAAATTCTGTGCCGTTAATTCGGGTCTTGAGACCTTGGCCTTTGATGATCTCGAACTGTTCGGCAGGGTACAAAGTCAACTCGTTTTTCTTCGCGTAAGTAACGATAGCGTGTGCGATAGGATGTTCGGATCGTGTTTCCATCGACGCGAGTATGGTTGCGATTTCTTCTTTGGATTCATGCGAGAAAGGTTCGATCGAGGACAATTCCGGCCGGCCTCTGGTCAGCGTGCCCGTCTTGTCGACAACTACCGTGGTAACTTTGTGAAGTTTTTCTAGAGATGCCGCGTCTTTTACTAGGATACCTTCGCGAGCGCCTTTGCCGACCCCGACTATGATGGCTGTTGGCGTGGCTAATCCGAGAGCACAAGGGCAAGCGATGACGAGGACACCTACGAATGAGACCAGTGCAAAGGATAATGCTCGCGAAAAGCCGAGCGGGCCAGTTCCGATAGAAAGCCAAAGTATGACAGTGAGTAAAGATATCCCTAGCACGATCGGCACAAAGATTGCTGATATTTTGTCCGCTAGGGCCTGAATAGGAGCCTTGCTCGACTGTGCCTCCTCGACCATCTTTATAATATGGGCCAAGAGGGTTTCAGAGCCGACTTTCGTCGTTCTGAACATGAATGAACCCGTGGTGTTGATAGTTCCCGCTATGACTGTATCGCCGGCTTTTTTCTCCGAGGGCATCGGTTCGCCAGTCACCATGGACTCGTCTATATATGACATTCCTTCGGTGATTATTCCGTCTACTGGAATTTTTGTTCCGGGTTTAACTATGATGATATCGCCGTGTACAACTTCATTTACAGAAATCTCAAATTCTTTTCCATCGCGAATGACCAAGGCCGTTTTAGCCTGAAGATTCAAAAGTTTTTCTATGGCGTCTCCAGTTTTTAATTTCGACCTGGCTTCTAGATATTTTCCGAGTGCGATAAAAGTTATGACTACTATAGTCACATCATAATAAGTTTGGTCGACGTTTATGAGTGGCCTCAAAATATCCTCGAATGCAGTGATAGTAAGGCTGTATAGAAAAGCTGCGACTGTTCCGATGCCGATGAGAGAGTCCATATTGGCTTTGCCATATCGGAAGAATCTATAAAATCCGATCAAGTATGGCTTGCCGACTACAAAGAGGGTATAAGTAACCATGATTGGAAGCAAATGGTGAAAAAATGTCGCAACATCTTTTGACATTGGGGGAATAAGCCCGTAATTGCCCAGAATTTCCCATATCATAATAGCGATACTAATAACGGCGAGCGGAATCGCTGATAGCACTTTTGATTTTAGGTCGGCTATTTCGGCAAGCCTGGCTTCTTTTGACCCTGTAATGCCGGAATGTGACTGATGTTCCTCTAGGGAATAGCCAAGCGTTTGGATCTTCTGTGACATCTTGTGCGGGCTTGTTTTTTGTTCGTCAAAGGAGATTTTTGCACTCTCGGTGCCGTAATTGACCTCGGTGGCTTGGACGCCATCAGCTTTGTTCAGTATTCGTTCGATGATCGTGGCACATGAAGCACAATGCATCCCTTTAATCCTAAAAGTTTTTATTGTAGCCATATCGATAAGTCAGGACTATTTTCTTTTCAGACCGTAAACTTTCAGAATCTCTTTTGTGGCTTGGTCGACCTTGCCGGACTTGATCTGTTCGACGATGTGCGTTCCGAGATGGTTCTCCAAAATAAGATCCTCAACACCTGATAATGCTTCTTTTATGGCGGAAGCTTGAGTGATGATGTCTATGCAGTACTTCTCATCTTCGACCATGGTTTGTAAACCGCGAATCTGACCCTCAATGATCTTGAGCCGACGGTTGGCTTTGTTTTTTATGTCTTGTCTCATACGGTCTAGTATACCCCATGGGGGTATTCTGTCAATAGAAAACAAGCGGGCAAATACGCCCGCTTGTTCATCATAAACCTATTGAATAATATTTAATGGCCTCTTTTACTTCTTACTGACTGCCGCCGAATACAGTCTTCAGAGCAGCTCTGGTCTTCGGTCCGACATCGCCGTAGCCGACGTCACCTTGCTTGGCGACGCTGTACTTGACTTGGAATTTCTCGACAGCCTTGCGTGTAAGCGGTCCAAAGTATCCGGTGACGCGTCCTTCAGGCTAAATATTACGATCTGATGCGAGTAGTTTCTGTAAACGCGTGACATCGTTCGAGTCGGACCCAACTACGAGTCTCGTCATGAATACTGGAGAGACACCGGCGGCTGATACGGCTGCTGTATTATTCGATGCAAGTCTGCAGGTGAAGCCAGCTGGGCAACCCGGAACTACTGGAGTAGCAATTCTACACATAAAACCAATAGGGCAACCAGGAACATCAGGATATATGACTGTGTCATTTGTGACTGCTGCACCACCTCCGCCACCCCCACCACCTCCGCTAAGACCATTAAATGAAGCTGGTGCATTCAATGTCACAGATGCTGTGCTCTGACCATCAGTATACGAGGTTCTTGCTGAATAAGTTCCAGTTCCCGTGATAAAGCCAGTCTTGGAAACTGTTACGCTTGTGCCCGTGTCAGTGGTTGGAATAACACAATAATATATAGCAGTTGAAGCGTTCTCATTGCAGGATATAGAATCGGAATTTCCAGCCGTAACTGTTGCTCCTGTGAGGCCAGCAACACCCGCACCACCGGCGGTTACTTTGAGGGCATATAAGAGGGAACTACCATTATAAGTGCCACTACTGCCTCCGTAAGTGATCGTTCTCTGTGATGTCGTCGAAGTTATCACATCCGCAAGAGCGCGACTGACATAACCTGTAGATGATGCAGTCAGTGTGCTACCCGCGGCAGTGGAGGATGCGGCAAGGTACCATGAGCCACCACTATATGTTTGACTTACCAAATTGATACCGGCACCAACCGAGAAGGGTGTGCCAATGACTGGCATAATATCGAGACCAAGTTCATTCAACATTGAGGACACTCTTAATTGAGTTTCGAGTCCTTTACAGGAAGAACTGGTAGTTATAGCTGTACTACAGGCGGTGGTATCAGCAAGAGTGATGACGACTTGACCTGTGACGGCAGTTGTTATCTGTCCGAATCCAGCATTAGTACTTGTTCCGAATACATAACCTCTAGCCCGAAGGTCAAGTACGCCAGCTGCTCCTGCGGTGTCTGCCCAATAAAGGGTGCCACCGCTAGATGAAGATGTAGCCGTACCTCGGAAGGTAGTTTCTGTGAGCGGTGTCACTGAACTTCCGAGTTGGTCTGTGACAATGACTTTCAAGCCGAATTTGACTCCATTTGTCGATCCGCNNGCCGCAGCTGTACTATAAGTGTAACTGGATGTAGTACTTGCCAAAGTTGTGGTTACATAACCAGCTTTTGCTACACGAATGTCTATGCCTTCGCCATTTCCACAATTAGCACCAGGAGGGATGGTTTCTGCGGAAGTTGAAGCAATACCGCTTGAATCGGTCGTGGTGCTAGTCAGGATTGAGTAAGTTCCGCCGAGACATTGGAAATAAACAGCCGCTCCTGCTAGAGGAGAGGATAATTCGTCAGTCACAGTGAGCACGATAGCTCCTGCGGGACCGACAGCCTGTGCAGAACTCGGTGACAGGATAACTGCTAAGGCGATTGATAAAGTACAAACAAAACCAGTAGCTAAATATTTAGTTTTCATATTTACTAAAAAACGAGTTAATTTGGTAACCCCCACATTATACTCCCATTCTTGTCAAGGTGCTGTGGATAAGTGGTTGTGATGCGAGGTTGTGATACAATGAAAACCACATAAATTTTATGAAAACCATCACTGATAGAGCCAGAATTGAGGAAGTTTTTGCCAGGGGGACGGTGGTTGAGGCCTTTCCGTCGAAGGAAGCTTTGATCGATGAATTGGTCAATGGAAAAAGATTAAAGGTGTACATAGGTCTAGATCCAACTTCCACAGCTCTCCACCTCGGCCATGCGAAAAACCTGATATTTCTCGAGGAACTCCGACGGTTAGGGCATGAAGTGATAGTCCTTTTTGGTGATTTTACAGCAATGATAGGGGACCCTTCAGATAAAAGCGCTACTCGGAAGCAGCTGACTCCGGAAGAGGTAAAAAGAAATGTCTCTGATTGGCTTCGCCAGGTCAAGCCGATCGTTGATTTTGAGAACAAGGAAAATCCAGCCAAGCTCATGTACAACTCGGAGTGGCTGTCTAAGTTGACTTTTGCCGAAGTTCTCGATATTGCGTCAAATTTCACCGTTCAGCAGATGATTGAGCGCGATATGTTCCAAAAAAGGATCAAGGAGGGCAATCCGATCCATTTGCATGAATTCATGTATCCACTCATGCAGGGCTATGACAGTGTTGCCATGGATGTTAATGCGGAACTTTGTGGTACAGATCAAATTTTCAATGCTCTTGCGGGCAGGACTCTCCTCAAGCGTCTTAAGAATAAAGATAAGTTTGTCATAGCTCTGAATCTTATAGCCAATCCAAAAACGGGGGAGCTTATGTCCAAATCAAACGGAACTGGAGTCTTTATAGATCAATCGGCCAATGAGCTTTTTGGCGCGCTTATGGCATTGCCTGACCCGATGATTGAGCCTTTATTCGTTAACTGCACGAGGATTCCTTTGTCTGACAAGGAATCTTTGATGGCAAAAGGTCCGCGTGAAGCAAAGGCTGTGGTGGCGGCTGATATTGTAAAACGATTCCATGGTGAATCAGCGGCCAAGGAAGCCGTGACTGTGTTTGAAAAAACTTTTGCGAAGGGGGGTGTGCCGGACGATATTCTCGAAATCAGCCTTTCGAAAGATGGCGTACTTGTTGATGTACTAATAAAGGCTGGAGTTGTTCCTTCCAAGACTGAGTGGAGGCGTTTAATAGGCGATGGTGCAGTGAAGACAGCCGATGATAAGAAGATAGATGATCCAGCCTGGCGACCTCAGGGTGAGGTTGTTCTGAAGGTAGGTAAGAGGCGATTTGTGAAGGTTAAGCTTGTTTAGTGAGCAAGAGATAACCCGGCCACATTTGAGAATCCGGCGGATTTCAAAACGTCGAGCGCTTCCTTCATCGTGCTTCCAGTTGTGATCACATCGTCAAGAACAACAATCAATTGTTCAGATGATGGACGACATGTCTGGTCATCTTTAATATTTATTTGTTGACTTTTTTGTTTTATCTGTCTTATCTGTTGAGCGACTTTCTCATTCACTGAAAAAATTCCTTTGGAACTTTCCAGCCGCTCGTCGCGACCTTTTAGAGTCTGTCTTGAAGTATGTTGAACGCGACAAATCAGATTCTTTTCATGTGTGAATTTGTTTTCAACATCAAGCCGCCTTACCTCATCCAACAGGAGTTCGCATTGATTGAACCCGCGTTCCCGTCGCCGGCGTGAAGTGATCGGAATAGGGACGAGGATGATTTCAAAATTCTGTGAAGAAGTTGTTTTTGCAGGTGATGTTGAGGAATCATTTTTTGTGAGTTTTTTTAATGTTTGAAACAGCGCATATCCGCCTATCTGTATGGAGTGAGCGGACTTTTTATATTTAATGCTCCAGACGAGCTTCGATACTCGCTCATCCTTGTAGGCAAAGATTGATCGAGTGGCTGGGAGCGGTACGACGCTACGATCATATGCCGGTGCTGGCGGCAACTTCGAAAAAGCCTCCTCGACAGAAAGCTGTAAAAGCTCTTCCTCCGCCTTTGACAAAGGAAAAAGCGCATCGAGGATGACACCAAGCGAGGTTTTGTAAATTGTCCTCATAAAATTCATGCGCCATAGTATACAAGATTTTCTGCGGATAAATTGCTATACTATTTCCATGTCAGGTTTTTTCTCGTCACTATTTAAGAAGGAAGTGAGCGTCTTAGGCGTAGATATTGGCTCTTCGGCTATAAAAATCGTCCAAATAAAGAAAAAGAGGGGAAAGGCAGTTCTCGAGACTTATGGTGAATTGACACTGGGCCCTTATGGCGGAATAGAAGTCGGCCGATCGGTTGCTCTGCCTCAAGAGAAGCAGATCGAAGCCATAAAAGACATTCTACGCGAGGCAAAAACGACCACATTGCAATGTGGGGCTTCTCTGCCGCTGACATCCAGCCTCATAACGTTTATTACGATACCGCCTGTCCCAGAAAAGCAGATCGGTGATGTCGTCATGATTGAGGCTCGTAAATATATACCGGTGCCATTGGACGAGGTTTTCTTGGATTATTCGATCATCCCTCGTGAAGAGGCTTTTTCCGCTGATGGGAATGAAGAAAAGAAAACTTCTGAAAATCAAGAAATCCTAGTTGTAGCGATTCACAATCAATACCTAAATGAATATCAATCGATCATGACTGGCAGCGCTCTGGAACCCGTCTTCTATGAGATAGAGATCTTCAGTGCGATACGAGCGGTCGCTGATCATGGGATCGCTACGGTTATGCTCATAGACATGGGTGCCCGTGCAACCAAACTCTATATAGTAGAGCGCGGCGTGCTTCGTGCATCGCACATCATCAACAAGGGCAGTCAGGATATTACGCTTGCACTATCAAAAGCACTCTCGATCTCTCCGGAGAGTGCAGAAAGTCTGAAGCGAACCAAAGGATTGAAAGGAGGACCTGAATACAGGGAGCTAACAGAGATCATCACTGTCAATCTGGATTATATTTTCTATGAAGCGAATGCCACATTATTGAACTATCAGAAGAAATACGAGAAGAACGTTGGGCGGGTATTCCTCACGGGCGGGGGAGTTTTACTCAAAGGTTTTATCGATCTGGCTAAGATAAGCTTCCAAACCGACGTTGCCTATGCTGATCCATTTAGTAAACTCGAGACACCAGCGTTCCTCGGAGAAGAGCTTGCTGCTGCTGGTCCGGAATTCGCTGTGGCGATCGGCGCCGCGCTCCGATGTCTCGCCGAAGCTAACCAATAAAACTTATTCACAGTTCATTGTGCGCTTGTTTCTGCTATAATTAAGGCACAAGCACCTTATGGAAACTAAGTTCCAAACATCGTTCATTCCCAGAAGACCTTTGCCGGCTACACCAGGCAGCCTTGCACCGCAGGTGCCGAAGAAGCACCGCGACGGGGCTAGCATATTCGTGGCTATCGGAGTCATAGTTTTTGTCTTGTCGCTATTGTCCATCGGCGGGGCATATCTGTGGAAACAATATCTTCTCGGCGCACAGAAAAATTATGAGGCCAGTCTCGTAGAAAGGCAGGCCACATTTAATATAGATCAGATTTCTCTCATGAAGGCGCAGAGCATCAAGATCTCATTGGCCAAACAACTCCTCTCCAACCACCTTGCCTCGTCGAAGATTTTTAGTATCATATCCAAGCTCACTTCCGAAAGTACTAGATTTATTTCTATGGACCTGACTATACCAGTAGGCATTCCGGCGCCGTTCGAACTAACCTTGGTCGGTTATAGTCGTGATTATCCATCCGTAGCTTTCCAATCAGATGTTCTCAATCAGCTAGAGAAATACGACCTTCGAGCAGTGGTTAAGAATGCAATAGTTTCAGACCCGACTCTCAACCGGAACGGCACTGTTTCATTTGGATTTACAGCGGAGATCGAGCCGTCGAGTTTTCTGTATAGTAAAAAGTTAAATTCAGTTCCGGGCACTGATACAAACGTTCCGTCGCCCACACCCAACCAATAACATGAATCGAAATCTTACAGCAATAATTCTAGTCATAATCGGCGTCGGCGTTTATTTTATGGTCACGCGATCTATGATGGCTGACGCAAATCTGGTCAAGGTCAAGAATGACCAGCTGGCTCTGGCGCTCAATAATGCTGAAGAGATCATCAAGTCACGAGAGGCAGTTGTGGCACAATATACGAGCATATCTAAGGAAGACAGGGACAAGCTCGATAAGATGATCCCTAGCGCTGTTGATAATATTAGGCTTGTTATTGACCTCAATAATCTGGCTAAGAGTAACCAGTTATCACTTACTGATGTAAAGGCAAGTATTCCTTCCAACTCAAATAAAGGTTTCGGTTCATCGGGAGTCAAATCCTCAAGTAGCTTGCCTCCGCCACCAACTCCAGGCATGTCTCAAGGTTTCGCTCCGTCACAATATTTGACCGAACCTATCCTTGATAAGGTCAATATTACTTTCAAGACTACCGCTACCTACCAACAATTTATAGATTTTTTGCAGGACATTGAGATGAACCTCCGGATCATGGATCTTTCAAAATTGTCTATTAAGGTCAGTGATGCCGACACTTATGATTTCGACGTTGAATTTCAAACATATTGGTTGCGACAATAACAAACATGAAAACTTCACCTATAAGCAAAAAAACAATAATCGCCATAGTCGTCATCGTAGTATTGGCTCTAGTTTATTTTTACTTTGCCGGTGGGGAAACGACCTCTACCAACAGTATGCTTTTGGGAGCTGAAAGCAATAGCGTGGGTGCGGCGGAACTATCACTCCTGAATCAGATGAAATCATTACGGATAGACACGACTCTTTTTTCCGATCCTGCATACATATCTTTGGTCGACTATTCGACGAAGATAACAGCGCAAAATGTCGGCAGGCCAAACCCGTTTGCACCAGTCCCTGGCGTTCCTGATCCATTTGCGGCGGAATCGCCATTAACACCATCTGCACCAGCCGCACCGCGTACTGGCCGTTAAAACACCTAAATAATAAAAATCTATGAGCGTACTTGACATCCTTCTTGAAAAAAAGCAGATAACTAAAGATGACCTCCGAAACATACGGAAGGAAGTTTCTTCTGGTACGACCCTAAATCAGGCCCTTCTTACTCGAGGAGTGAAGCTTGAATTGATTACTGAAGCCTTGGGTGAATTCCTGAATATTCCAGTGAGATCGCTCGGACAAACACAGGTACCATTCGAAGCTTTGGAATATATACCTGAAGAATCCGCTCTTCATTATCATTTTGCGCCGGTAGGGCTCTCCGATGGAACTTTGGAAGTTGGCATTGTTGATCCGGATAATATGGAGGCTCGCGATGCCCTGAGCTTTTTGGCTGCGAAAAAGAATATTCCCTATAAGATCTTTCTCATAACTAGCGAGGATTTCGACAAGATCATCGAGATGTACAAGGGCATAACCGGAGAGGTTTCTCACGCGCTTTCCGAACTAGAAACCGAGATTCAGATCGAGTCAGGAGAGGGGAGTAAGGGAGAGAAAGCCGAACAGGCAGCTACTGCATCCGCCGCGGCTGAAAAAACCGGAAAAGAGGAAACACTTATCGTCGAGGACGCGCCTATTGTCAAGATTGTTGCTACGATAGTCCGTTATGCCGTAGAAGGGAATGCGTCCGACGTACACATCGAACACATGCGCGACAAGATTCGGGTCCGTTTCAGGGTTGATGGCATATTGAATACCTCTCTCATATTACCTTCAGCTGTGCATTCAGCGGTGGTAGCACGTATCAAGGTGCTTTCCAACATGCGTCTTGACGAGAAACGCAAGCCTCAAGACGGACGCTTTTCAGCGAGGATCGACGGCCGGCGCATAGATTTCCGTGTTTCAACCTTCCCGGCCAATTATGGCGAAAAAGTCGTGATGCGTATTCTCGACCAAGCCAAAGGTGTCCGCACTCTGGATGAATTTGGCCTGACTACACGAAATTTGAAATTACTCCGAAGCGCGATGGATCGTCCGTATGGGCTGGTTCTCATCACTGGTCCTACAGGTTCCGGAAAATCTACGACTCTCTATTCCATTTTGAATGAAATGGACAGGGAAAGTTACAACGTTCTATCTCTAGAAGATCCAGTCGAATACGAGATAGAAGGTGTTTCCCAGAGCCAAGTTCGTCCGGAGATCGGTTATGACTTCAGTTCAGGACTAAGAACAACGCTCCGTCAGGACCCAGACATCATAATGGTCGGTGAGATCCGCGATAAAGAGACAGCTCAGCTGGCTGTGCAAGCCGCCTTGACCGGTCACCTCGTGTTCTCGACCCTGCACACGAATACAGCCGCAGGCATCATTCCGCGCCTCATTGATATGGGTATAGATCCGTATCTTATTGCTCCGACATTGGTTCTAGGTATTGCTCAACGCCTAGTGGGTCTGCTTGTACCGGAAGCTTCCGAGCCGGTCAAAGTCGAAGGTAGCATCAAGGTCATGATCGATAAGTCTTTTGCCGATTTGCCCGATGAATTCAAGAAAGAAGTTCCATTCAAGGATACGGTTTACAAGATCAAACCGACGCCGCAGGCGCCGAAAGGCACTCGCGGACGCATGGGTGTATTCGAGGTCTTTAGCATGGATAAGGACATAGAAGAGGCGATCTTGCGGAATGCCACCGAGGTCGAGATTGCCAAGATCCTTCGCAAGAAGGGTATGATGAGTATGAAGGAAGACGCGATTCTGAAGGCTTTCCAGAAAGTGATTCCGATAGAAGAGGTGAATAAACTCTAAGCTTACTGTATAATATTTCTATGACGACCCCCAAAAAAGTTTTATTCGTGGATGACGACAAGTTTCTCCTCGATATGTATGCCCTCAAATTCGCCAAAGCTGGTTATGAGGTGAAGACCGCCGATTCGACCGAGTCAGCCTTGAAGCTTGTAAAGGAAGGCTATACGCCTGATATCATGCTCGTGGACATCATCATGCCAGGCATGGATGGCCTAGAGCTAGTGTCAACGCTTCGGAGGGAAAAGCTTACTCCGGATGCAGTGATCATTTTCCTCACTAACCAAGGTGAGTCCGACGATATCAACCGCGCCAGGAAGATGTCGGCTGATGGCTATATCGTAAAGGCAACCACTATTCCATCGGAAGTGTTGGCCGAAGTGGAGAAGGTTTACGCGAATAAGAAGAAAGCATAACGAGAAATGAGATAAAATCACAACACACAATAATAGACTATAAAAATGGATTATAAAAAAGAAATCGAAAACCTAGTAAGTCTGATCATAAAGGAAGGAGCCTCTGATCTTCACATGTCCGAGGGAAGACCGCCTATAATCCGAGTTTCCGGAAGCCTCATTCCGCTCATGAAGCATCCTCCTTTTTCCAGAATCGACATGAAGGGTTTTGCTGATGTACTGCTTTCTGGAGATAACAAAAGACTTCTCGAAAAAGATAAAGATGTCGATTTTTCATACAACATGCCGACGACGCGCTTCCGCGGAAATGTCTATTTTCGCCAGGGAGTGCTTTCTATAGCGCTCCGCATCATACCGAAAGCCATAAAAACCCTAGCTGAACTCAATTTGCCGCCGATATTGGAGACTTTTACTAGGAAGCCACAAGGGTTTTTCCTCGTTGTGGGACCTATCGGTCAAGGCAAGACTACTACTCTGGCTAGCCTCATAGAGATCATCAACCAGACGAGGACTGAACATATTCTCACCATCGAGGATCCTATCGAATACCAGTTCGAATCGAAGAAATCCATCATCGATCAGAGGGAAGTCCGCATAGATACGCCGGATTTCAGCAATGCCCTCATAGCGATGTTTCGAGAGGACATAGATGTCTGTATGGTTGGGGAGATGCGTGATCCGATAACGATGGCGACAGCTGTTACGGCCGCGGAAACCGGCCACCTAGTGTTCTCGACACTGCACACGAATAACGCTTCCCAAACCCTGAATCGCATCATAGATTCCTTCCCCGCGGGAGAACAGGATCAGATCCGCGTGCAACTTTCAGTCTCGCTTACGGGTATATTCTCGCAACGCCTCGTGTCTCGCATATCCGGAGGGCTTGTTCCTGCGTATGAGCTTCTCATTGCCAACAATGCTGTTTCCAACCTGATCCGCGAAAGGCGCGTGCACGAAATCGACACCGTGATAGAGACCAGTTCCCAGGAAGGTATGATCGACATGAATCGTTCGCTTGCCGAGCTCGTGCGTGCCGGCGAGATCACTGTGGAAACAGCCTATATAAACTCGCTCAATCCAAAGGTTTTGGAAAAAATGATATAAAGTCATGCTTTTTAATTATGAGGCTATAGATGCAACGGGTGCGAAGAAAATCGGATCGATCGACGCGGTCAATACCGATATCGCGATTTCTTCATTGCAAAGACGCGGTTTGGTTCTGACTTCCATAAAGGGGGCTGACGAGAAGTCTTTATTTTCTAAGAATATCAGCCTTTTTGAACGCGTCAGCTCCAAGGATATTGTCATATTGTCCCGCCAGCTTTCCAGTCTGTTTAACGCCCAGATTTCCGCCCTGCGAATATTCAGGCTCCTTTCCAGTGAAATAGACAATCACGCCCTAGGCGTCAAACTCACAGAAGTGGCAGACGATCTCCAGTCTGGTAACTCTATTTCTGCCTCTCTAGCGAAACATCCGAAGGTTTTCGGGGCATTTTATGTGAACATGGTCAAAGCTGGCGAAGAATCGGGCAAACTAAATGAGATTTTCGAATATCTGGCTGATTATCTGGATCGTTCCTACGAATTGACCTCGAAAGTCCGCGGTGCGCTCATATATCCGGCATTCATCGTGTTCACATTCTTCACGGTCATGATATTGATGTTTACCATGGTTATTCCGAAGATTAGCCCAATCCTCATAGAATCAGGGGTGGAAATCCCGATATACACGAAGATCATCATAGGAATGTCGAATTTCCTCGTATCGTATGGGTACCTCATCCTAGGAGCGCTCATAGTCGGGATATATTTCCTTATCAGATTTGTACGGACGCCACCTGGAAAGTATGCTTACGATCGATTGAAGCTCAATGTTCCGTATTTGAGCATCCTTTATAAAAAGCTCTACTTGTCGCGTTTCGCCGATAACATGAATACAATGCTCATTTCGGGGATTCCTATGGTTCAGGCATTGCAGTTGACTTCGGCGGTCATAGACAACAAGGTTTACGAGCAGATTATAAATGATGCGGTTGAAAACGTGAAAGGCGGCAAGACTCTCTCTGATTCTCTCTCGGGATCGCCGAAAGAAATTCCTGGAATGATGACGCAAATGATGCGAGTAGGCGAGGAGGCCGGGGAAGTGGGGTCAATGCTAAAAACCATGGCTAATTTTTATACAAGGGAAGTTTCCACAGCGGTCGATTCACTTGTTTCGCTCATTGAGCCAGCCATGATAGTCATGCTAGGTCTCGGTGTGGCGATATTATTGGCAGCCGTTCTAGTCCCGATTTACAGCATTGCCCAGGGAACCTAATAAAATCGGCTTTGACCGTTATCCACATCCCACATTTGCTATGGCATATCCAATGGTATAATACTGGGAACCATACAAATGGTATTAATATTGTTATCAATTAATAGTAGTCGTTAATATAATCATGAAAAAATACACACGAGGTTTCACCCTCATCGAATTGCTTGTTGTGATCGCCATCATCGGTATCTTGTCGTCCATTGTGCTCGTTTCCCTAAACTCCGCAAGGAATAAGGGCAAGGATGCACGTATTGTGTCTTCTGTTCAGCAGTTGAGGACTCAACTTGAGGCTGACTATAATGGTGCGGATTACCGTGCAGGTTTTAGTGCGGCTAATACAATTATTCAAACCGCAGGTAGTAATTATCTTACATTGACTGCAGATGCAACCACTAATGGTGGTACAATAAACGCTGTAACTACTGGAACCTATCCTACCATTACTGCATATGCATTGTATGGTTCACTTCCTAGCCAGGCTGGTGCGAAGTATTTCTGTATCGATTCAACAGGAAAAACAAATCAGTCTGCGAGTGCCAATTCAGCTGCTGTCTGTCCATCATAATATATTGTTGTAAGGTTGATGCTTACTGCCCCACATGGGGCAGTTTGCTTTATAGGTTTCTTATCCACAATGTTTTACCCATAAATCCTAAAAGATTGTTATAATAAGCTGATATGAAATCTAAACATTATAGTGGTTTTACTCTTATTGAATTACTCGTTGTTATCGCTGTTATTGGTCTTTTATCAGCCATTTTAATGGTTTCTCTAAGCTCCGCTAGGAATAAGAGTAAGGATGCACGTGTTGTCTATAATGTACAACAAAGTAGGACTGGAATAGATCTTAATTACAATGGCACTTCTTACCCATGCCTTACTCCAACTGCGGGTTCAGGTGTTCAGATCAATGTTCCGGGCTCATTACTTGCTGGGTGTCCAAATATTACGAACCTAACTCTTTTATTTAATGATACTGCCAATCAAGGAGGTGCAGCTCTGACTTATAGGGTTACAACATTAATAACAAATGTAGTAACAGCATATGCAATATACGGTTCACTTCCCAGTAAAAGTAATGCAAGTTACTTCTGTGCCGATTCGAAAGGAAACGTGTCACTTGGCACTAGTACGGCGCTTTATATAACTTGCAATTAAAACACCTTAAAACGAGGGCTTTTAGTCTGATTGAACTTCTGGTTGTGATTGGAATAATCGCGATTCTTTCGGCCATTATTTATCCGACCTTCGGCAGCTCGCGAGCAAAGGCGAGGGACGCACAACGAGTTTCAGATCTAGGACAACTGCAGCTTGCGATACAGCTTTTTTATGACCGATGCGGGGCGTTCCCCGCGGCGAGTTTCGGGTTACCTAACGGATTGAATTATTTGATGACGATTAGCACCAATAGTAATTGTCCAACAGGCATAACACTGGGAACTTTTATGTCAACCGTACCTGTTCCTCCAGCCGGAGCAGGGCAAACATTCTACGATTACATGACAACTGGAGCAAATTCTAATCCTGACAATTACATCCTTCATGCGGCACTTGAGTCATATAATCCAGCAGTCGCGAAGGGTTTGCCGGGAATACCAACAGGTTATAACAATAATGGTTTATGGTCATGTTCAAATACTGTTAGTTCTGTTCACTACTGCATCACCTCGAATTAGCTACTCAAAATGATAACGGCCAGCGTCCCCATAATAATTTTCATCTTTGGCGTCGTGATTGGCAGTTTTCTGAATGTAGTCGTTCTCCGTCTTAACACCGGCCTCGGTATTCAAGGCCGATCGATGTGCATGTCCTGCGGCAAATCGCTCACATGGCGTGAACTCATCCCGATCCTTAGTTTCATTTTTCAACTGGGGAAGTGTCGGAATTGTAAGAGTAAAATTTCTTGGCAATATCCGCTGGTTGAGCTTGCGACCGGCCTGCTTTTCGTACTTATCTACCTGAAGTTTCCACCGATATCTAATGTTGCCCTCATGATGATCGTGATCTATCTCATAATCACATGTCTACTGATAGTCATCACAGTTTATGACATAAAACATAAGATCATTCCTGACCCTCTCGTTTATATTTTTGATGCCCTGGCTCTAGCGACTGTTTTCCTTGGCGGACCAACATTTATCCACAGCCCCCATATTTGGACCATTCTCGCCGGACCGATCCTCGCCGCGCCTTTTACTCTGCTCTGGCTAGTTTCCAAAGGGAAGTGGATAGGTTTCGGCGATGCTAAGCTCGTTCTAGGTCTAGGTTGGCTCCTCGGGCTTCATGCTGGGATCAACGCAGTCGTTATTTCATTCTGGATAGGAGCCGCTGTAGCTGTAATATGGATGCTCGTCACATACGGGCGCTTCAAGAGGGGATTGGAGATTCCGTTCGGACCGTTCCTCATTCTTGCTACCTATCTGGTTTTGCTATTTGGTCTAAATGTCATAGATCTGCGCTTTGCGATATAATGAAAGCAATGAATCGCGGTTTTACAGTCGTCGAGCTTCTAGTCTCACTAGCTATATTCGTGGCGATGACTTCGGTCATTGTCGCAAAGTTCGGCACTTTCAATCAAAGCACTCTGCTGACCGACACAGCCTACGATGTCGCACTTATCGTGCGTCTCGCCCAGTCCTATGGTTTGTCCGTAAAGAGCGCCACTCAGATCGGATCGGGAAATTTCTCCTATCCTTATGGAGTGGATTTTAATATATTCAGTGCCACTTCCTGTGGATCTGCCAGTTCGAATGCAACGACTCTGGTTCTTTTTGCCGATTATGACGGAGCTACTGATGATATGTGCGATTCGAATGATGTAAGCATCAGACCCTACTTGCTCGTACGCGGCGCGTATCTATCGGGTCTATGTGTCGGCGCTGATACCACAGCTTGTTATAATGGAGGTTCAGTCACGCGCATCAATGTCAGTTATCAACGCCCGAATCCGGAGGCAAAAATATGCGCCACAAAAAATGGTGGTTCGGTAGTTTGTAACTACGCCTATGCCGAGGCGACGATCAGCGGTTCTGACGGAAGCACTCGCACCATCGTAATGCGACAGAACGGCCAGATTTCGGTTAAACGCTAAACTGATCCAAGAATATGAAAATGCCCATGAAAAAAGGTTTTACACTAGTTGAAATAATCATAGCCTTGATGATCTTTTCTATTGTGGCGGTTGTGGCACTGGCGGCGCTAGTCAGGATCCTCGATGCTAACAAAAAAGCCCAGACGATTCAGGACTCCGTGGTGAGCATGTCCTTCACTATGGAATCAATGACTCGCGAACTGCGCACAGGATCGACCTATTATTGCGTGGTTGTGCAACCAAATACTGATTTGAGCATTAAAAATCTAACACTTACCCAAACTGCGGGATGTAATGGTTTGAATGGAAACAATGGCGTCGGTGTAGGGTTCGCTTTCTATTCAAGCAAGACCGCAAATGGTAATGGCCAAAGTGTTTGCCAGCTCATCAACGCCTACGAAATAGTGCCGAATATGACTAACGGCGTTTTCAATGGAACTTATTCATTCAAGAAAGCTATGCAAACTGCGTGTAATCAGAGCAGTCTGTCGTTCATTCCAGTTATCGACACAAACTCGTTATCAATCACGAATTATTTCGTGCAGATGAATAATACTAGCTATCCGTTACTTTTCGTCAAACTTGATGGCATTTCAGGAAATCGCGAGAATTCAAAGACCTATTTTAGTATCCAGACGGCGGCGTCTCCACGCATCCCATAAACATGAATAAACACATCCCAAAAAATAAATACGCCGAAAAAAGAGGGTTTACGATCGTTGAGACATTGGTTGCTATAACCATACTGATGATCGCCATAGCTGGGCCTCTGGTCGTGGCGAGTAAGAGCCTGTTTAGTTCAAATCTATCGAAAAATCAGATGGTTGCGTCATACCTGGCGCAAGAGAGCATGGAGGTTGTGAAAAATATTCGCGACAATAATCTTTATTTAGGACAGAATTGGCTCCAAAATGGGGCGGGTAGTTTGAGCTCGTGCACAAAGTCGAATCCATGCGATGCTAGTGCCATAGATGGCTCCGGCCAAGGTGGCCAATATTCGTCGATAGTTACATGTGCCGGCGGACC
>JAPLZI010000054.1:0-4760 GCA_026395095.1 Candidatus Tayloriibacteriota bacterium | reverse complement strand
TCATACTGTTACCAGTCAGAAGTCATTTTTTACTAGGAATTTTTATCTTCATGCTGCAGATAGCACGGATGCTTGTGTGAGTTTGGATGAATGTGGAATTACCGTGGAAGTTTATTGGAATCAAGTGTCGGTGCCGTACAGTGTTGTCATGACGAGCGAGATAACCAGCACACTAAGATAATATGATTAAAATGAGCATGATTAAAATAGGCAAAAATAAGAGTCACAAAAATGGCAGTTGCGAAAGCGGCGGTTATACGCTCCTGTTTGCGGTTTTGACTTCGGCGCTTGTGTTGGGTGTAGCTGTATTCATCGTCGATCTTAGCCTCAAACAGCATGAATTGGCTGTCTCCGCTAGGAATTCCATCTACTCATTCTATGCGGCTGATAGCGGAATTGAATGTTATGTCAATTCGGCTAATTGGAATGCTCCGGGTTTTGCTTCATCGACAGGTGGGACTTTGAACTGCGGTACGGGGACGGCCGTTTTTTCAGGTGGGCCTATTTCAGGGCCTCTTGTGATTTCTCCGGTGTTGACGCTGAATGCGACTGCTCATAGTCAAATATATCGACAAACCGGAGTTGTGTCGCTTTCCTTCAATAATGGTACAACACCGACGAAGGCTTGCGCTCAAATAACTATTACTACGGGTTCATCAGATTCGCGTGATATGAAACCTGTTACTGTAGTTGATTCGCGTGGATATAATCTATGCACTTCTGGTTCCGGCACAGTGGCACCAGATGCGACCAATGCTAGTACTGTCGAGCGTGCCTTGCGATTGATTCAGGGGGGTGTTTGGTAGGAAGCAGGGATGATCTCATAGTGGGGGAGGATTAATCGCAGACAAATAAAGGGTTTTTTATCACACTATACTTTAGTATAGTGCCGTGTAGAGTGGTGTGTGGTCCTGACGATAGTTAGGTCCTGCAATTAAAAGTTGAATCTGCCAATTACATTCTTTACACATCACTACTCTCATTGTCACATAACAGCTCAGTGTAGCCGCAATACGCCACAAAAACGCAAAATTACACCATTTCGTGTCAAGAATGTATTTTTGATAATGAAGACTTTGAGCCCTATTAAGCCCTAAATCCATTCCTGACTGACTATTCTCCGTGTATACTAGAGGCATGAAATCGAAGGTTCCACAAAAAACTTCAGCAAATACCTCATTTAGGGCTTCACCAGAAACCATCAAAAGGTTGGCTAAACTCAAGGAAACTATCGAGCATCATCGGCGTCTTTATCATACTCACGACGAGCCGGAGATAAGCGACGAGGCCTATGATTCGCTCTTCAGGGAGCTCGAGGAGATTGAGACGAAATATCCGGAACTTCGCACCGAGGACAGTCCGAGCGGGCGGGTGGGCGCTGAACCGCTGAAGGAATTCGTCAAGGTCAAACATGAAGTGACGCAGTGGTCGTTCGACGATGTTTTCGACGGAGAGGAGCTCCAAAAGTGGGATGAGCGCATAAAAAATTTCATGGCAAAGGGTGGCATTTCCGGCGAGAAGCTCGAATATTGTTGTGAACTGAAGATCGATGGTCTGAAGATCATTCTCACTTATGAAAACGGCAAACTCACACAGGCGGCGACTCGCGGTGACGGGACCGTAGGCGAAGATGTCACCCAAAATGTTAAAACGATTAGAAGCGTGCCTCTCGCGCTTGCCGAAAAAGTAGATTTGATCGCTGTCGGCGAGGCTTGGATGAGCATCGCTGATCTCAAAAATATAAATGACCTGCGAGCCAAAGAAAGTAAACCGCTTTTTGCCAACACCAGGAACCTAGCCGCCGGATCTATTCGTCAACTGGATCCGAAAGTAACGGCTTCGCGACGCTTGAATACATTTATTTATGATATTGAGTTTGTTGAAAAGACTCGATTTTCTCCCACCCTCCCCCAGACGCAATCAAGCGAGCTCGAATTGTTGGCAAAACTCGGATTCCAGACAAATCCATATTTTAAAGTCTGTGATTCTATCGCCGGTGTGCAAGAATTTTACAAAGAATGGACAAGCAAGCGGCATGATCTGCCGTATCAGTTGGACGGGATCGTTATCAAGGTTAATTCTAGGAAAATTCAGGAAACCCTAGGATATACAGGCAAATCCCCGCGCTGGGGTGTGGCTTATAAGTTTCCGGCCGAGCAGGTTACGACTGTGCTGGAGGATATCGTTTTTCAAGTCGGGAGAACAGGAGTCATTACACCAGTTGCAGTTCTCCGGCCGGTTCTCGTAGCGGGTTCGAAAGTTTCTCGGGCGACTCTGCATAACGAAGATGAGATAAAGAGGCTCGATGTTCGAATAGGCGACACCGTCATCCTGCAAAAAGCCGGCGATGTTATTCCTGATATTGTGAGCGTGGTTAGGGAGCTTCGAACCGGAAAGGAAAAGCCTTTTGTCTGGCCGACTCATATTCCAGCGTGCGGAGGCGGTGCAGGTGGCGACAGCGGCAGGATAGAGCGAGTACCAGGTGAGGCGGCATGGAGGTGTGTCAATCGCGATTCATTTGAGCAGCAAAAAAGAAAATTTCACTATTTTACGTCCAAAAAGTGTTTTGATATAGATGGACTAGGGCCACAGACACTGGATCTACTCATAGAAGCCGGGCTTGTTGCCTCGTTCGACGATATCTTTACCCTGAAGAAAGGCGATCTCTTGAACCTGCCGCGATTCGCCGAGAAATCCGCTGACAATGTTATCAAGTCCGTTGAAAATTCCCGTCGAGTGACGCTGCCTAAATTCTTGGCGTCACAGTCGATCCCGCAGGTTGGCGAGGAGACTGCCTATGATGTGGCTCGGCATTTCAAGTCTATTCAGGGGATTAGCGTTGCCTCGCGGGAAGATTTTGAATCTATAAATGGCGTCGGGCCGGTTGTCGCGCAGTCTTTGGCCGATTGGTTCAAGAATAGAGATAATAGAAAGTTGATAGATAATCTACTGAAGCAGGTGATCATCGAGAAGATTGCCGAGGAAGGGGGTGCCGGCGCGAAAAAACTAGAGGGGAAGTCGTTCGTTTTCACGGGCGGTTTACCGACACTTGCGCGCGATCAGGCTCAAGATATGGTGCGGGATAACGGCGGCGATGTCGTGAGTTCGGTCTCCAAAAAGACCTCATATGTTGTCGCTGGGGGCGATGCTGGATCAAAACTGGATAAGGCCCGCGAACTCGGAGTCAAGATTATCGACGAGAATGAATTCTTGAAGATGATCGGGTGAGGTGTTACTATCAAAACATGATTACTGTAAAGGAACTGGAGCATTTGGCGAAATTGGCGAGGATCGAGCTGTCGAGCGCCGATAAGGAGTCACTCGTGAAAGAGTTTGATTCTATTTTGGGTTATGTGGATCAGCTCAAGAAAGTCGAGGTTTCAATGAAGGCAGAGGATAGAGTTGGGGCTGTGAAGAATATTATGCGGCCGGATGTTGTGGTGAATACCTCGGATGAAGACCGTGAGCGCCTTTTGAAAGAAGCGCCGGATAGGGAGGGTGATTTTATTGCTGTTAAGAAGATGATTGCGCAGGACTAAATGAAAATAGACATAACAAAGCTGAATATCAATAAAGCTCACGAACATCTACAAAAAGGTGATTTTTCGGCGGTGGAGCTTACGCAGGCTTGCTTGGATGAGATAAAAAAGAAAAATAAAGACATAAACGCTTACTTGGAAGTTTTTAAAGACGCGTTGGATCAAGCAAAAAAGGCGGATGAAATCTTGAAAAGCGGCAAAGGTGGTTTGCTCACTGGTATTCCATGTGCCATCAAAGACAATATTCTCATCAAAGGCCGAGTTGCCAGCGCGGGCTCGAAAATTCTCGAGAATTACCATGCGACCTATAATGCGACAGTTATCGAAAAGTTGAGCAAAGAAGGTGTTGTATTTCTTGGCCGCACGAATATGGATGAGTTTGCCATGGGTAGTTCGACGGAGAACTCTGCTTTTGGCGTTACACACAATCCGCACGATCCGAAGCGTGTCGCGGGCGGCTCTTCTGGAGGATCTGCAGCGGCAGTGGCGATGAATGGAGCGTTGTTCGCTCTCGGATCAGATACGGGCGGTTCTATCAGACAACCGGCGAGTTTCTGCGGAGTTGTAGGATTCAAACCGACATACGGAGCAGTTTCAAGATATGGCGTCATGGCCATGGGTTCATCTCTGGATCAGATTGGCCCCATCGGAAAAACTGTTGCTGATTGCGAAATAGTTTTTAATGTTATTCATGGAAAAGATATAAAAGACGGCACTACTTTCACTGAAGAGACTTATGGATACAAAAGAATAGGAAAGGCTAAGCCAGTTATAGGAGTTCCGAGACACTTCTTGGCAACGGACGGTGTTGATGCAAATACTGTAAAGGCTTTTGATAAAGCGCTGGATTCATTCAAGGCAAAAGGCTACGAGATCCGCGAAGTAAAAATCCCGAATATTTCCTATGCGCTTATGGCCTATTATGTCATTATGCCCGCGGAGGTATCATCTAACTTGGCTCGTTTCGACGGAGTGAAGTATGGCCTACATGTGGATGGCAAAGATGTTATTGAAGATTATTTCAAGACACGCCGGTCCGGATTTGGTAAGGAAGTCATAAGAAGAGTTCTTCTCGGTACATATGTGCTCTCGTCTGGTTATTATGACGCGTATTACAATCGCGCGATCGCAGTCCGACGGTTGATAACCGAGGAGTTTTCCAAAGCTTTTGAATCAGTGGATATCGTCGCGACTCCGACTACGCCGGGACCGGCCTTTAAG
>JAPLZI010000039.1 GCA_026395095.1 Candidatus Tayloriibacteriota bacterium | reverse complement strand
CAGGAATTTACCTGTCTATATCTACCAATTTCAAACAAAGTTCAGGAATGAAGCGCGCGCCAAGTCCGGCATCATGCGTTCGCGCGAGTTCATAATGAAGGATCTTTATTCCTTTTCGAAGGATGCCGACGAACACGCAAAATTTTATGAGAAGGCGAAGCAAGCTTATGTGACTATTTTTAACCGGCTTGGTCTCGGGGCGGAAACATACATAACTTTTGCTTCCGGTGGAATGTTTTCCAAATTTTCCCATGAATTCCAGACGGTTTCTCCAGCTGGTGAAGATACTATATATGTGAATGAAGCCAAGAAGGTAGCTATCAATAAAGAGGTATTCAATGACGAAGTTCTGAAAGATTTGGGATTGAACAAGGGTGATTTTGTCGAGAAAAAGGCGATTGAAGTCGGAAATATATTCAATCTCGGCACGCGTTTCTCTGATGCCCTCGGTTTGAGATATAAAGATACGGAAGGGAAGCTG
Organism: Candidatus Tayloriibacteriota bacterium; assembly: GCA_026395095.1. Taxonomy (GTDB): domain Bacteria; phylum Patescibacteriota; class Minisyncoccia; order Phycocordibacterales; family PALSA-1337; genus C7867-002. Next base: position 14,513 of record JAPLZI010000039.1, on the reverse strand, counting down.
CAGCCGGTCGTGATGGGTAGTTATGGGATAGGTCCTGGCAGGGCGATGGGTACTATTGTAGAGATTCATTCTGACGAGAAGGGGATTATCTGGCCAGAATCAGTTGCGCCATTTGGCGTGCATCTCGTTGCTCTGTACGATGAATCCGGGAAGGTCATGCGTATGGCTGATGAACTGTATGAAAAACTGACTAAGGCTGGTGTTGAAGTCCTCTATGACGACCGCGATTCGGTCAGCGCCGGAGAGAAGTTTTCTGATGCGGATTTGATAGGCATACCATGGCGATATGTTATAAGCGAGAAGACTCTGAAGAACGATTCTGTGGAAATAAAGGATCGGGCAACAGGGAAGGTGGAGATGAAGAAACTCGGGGATTTGTAGTTGATGAGAATTAGATTGGATTTTGAGGGAAAAAAATCAATGCAACAAATAAAAAAAAGAGGTGGGTTGTAGCACTAAGTGCGGTTGAGTTTAAGGTGTGGTCGGCGTACCAACCTCCATCCCTCAAAAATTTTCATTGACAGTGTGATTGGATATATGTGCCTATCAACAATTTCATTATAAATTCCTGCCACTGTCAATAAAGATTTTTTTAAGGATCGACATACCCACCCCATTGTTTTTGCCGCATCAATTCAATCCCTCTCATTTGCTTCTTTTAACAAATAAAAAAGCCGCGCTACTCCTTGAGTTAGCGCGGCTGAGAATCGTCAAAATCGGAAAAATGGGAATTTGATCAGGAAGGTTTACCTTGTACTTCTTCTAGATCAGTTTCGTCTCCTGGAGGTTTTGGGGAAAAGTCGGCTCGATCGTCGAACTGCCTTCCAGCTTCTTGTGTCTCTGGAATAACGTTTCCTCCGTCGTAAAATTTGTGGTCAGTCCTGACCCAGCTTTTTCGAATTACGTTTAGTTGCGGGAAATTTGCCATCGGAATGTGCTAGTGGTTGTTGTAATCCCAGGATTGGGGTCAAACGAACCATTCGTTTGCAGGTCACAGTAAAGCACGGCTACAAAACAATGTCAATTACTTGAGCCCTATAGTTTGTGATAATGTTCACTTTATGATCAAGAAGTGGAAGCAAAAACTATTTGCACGTGCTTCGAACGATATTGGCATCGACCTTGGCACCGCCAACACTCTCGTATATGTCCGCGGCAAGGGGATAGTCGTCAATGAGCCATCCGTCGTGGCAGTGAATGATAAAACCGGACAGGTCGTAGCTGTCGGTATAACTGCAAAAGAAATGTTGGGCAGGACTCCGACTCATATTACTGCGGTCCGTCCGCTCGTCGAAGGAGTTATTTCTGACTTTGAGATCACCGAGGAAATGCTTTCATACCTCATGAAGCGTGCCGGCGAATACATGCCGAAGAAACTTCTCGGTCCCCGCGTTGTAGTCGGCGTTCCTTCCGGTGTGACGAATGTGGAAGTGCGCGCCGTTCGGGATGCAACCCGGAATGCCGGTGCTCGCGAGGTCTATATCATCGAACAACCGATGGCCGGAGCTATCGGCATCAGATTACCTGTCCATGATCCAGTCGGAAGTATGGTCATAGATATAGGTGGTGGGACGACTGACATAGCAGTCATATCGCTCGGCGGCATCGTTCGCTCCAAGAATCTAAAGATCGCCGGAGACAGGCTTAATAACGATATTGTTTCCTATGTCAGGAATGAATTTAAGATCCTCATAGGTGAAACGACTGCCGAACAGGTGAAGATCAGCGTTGGCTCCGTCATTTCCGGCGAACCGATGGAGACGACTATTCGAGGTCGGGATCTTATAACTGGTCTGCCTCGCGAGGTTGTCATCACTGATTCCGACATTCGTGAAGCCATGGGGCAATCCATAGAGACCATCGTCGAGGCCGCCAAGGAAGTTCTAGAAACTACACCGCCAGAAGTTCTTTCAGACATCATGAAGCGTGGCGTTTATCTCATCGGCGGCGGCGCCCTCATAAAGGGACTAGACAGGCTTTTCTCTGAGACCCTAAAATTACCAGTCACGATAGCCGATGATCCACTCACAGCGATTGCCCGCGGCGCCGGCGTGATTCTAGAAGATATCGAGCGTTATCGTTCTGTTTTACTAGAAAGCGAAGATGACTTACCTTCGTCCTCATAATTATGCTCGTACAAAACGGAACCGCCTCATAGCGACGGTTGCTATTGGGGTTGTAGTCATAATTGGCCTCACACAATTCTTTGCTCCATATTTTTTCCCAACTTTTTTTACTGCTCTCGCCAGACCATTTTGGCGTGAGGAATTTGCGCTGGAGATCGGGGCATTCAGGCCGACATCAAATATCATTGCCGAAAATGAATCACTAAAAATGGAGATTGCGGATTTGCGCATGAATTATTCCAGCTCTTCCGTGGCGATACTTGAATCCAGGTACAATGATCTGCTTTCGATGTTCGGACGCGCGTCGACTTCACCGACTCAATACAAACTAGGGAGCGTTTTGGCTCGACCGGGAGCTCTTCCGTATGACGAGCTAATTATAGACATAGGTCAGGTTGATGGCATCGCCAGCACCTCGAAAGTCTATGCAGCCGAAAAAGTTTTGATCGGCCATGTAAAGGAGTTGCTCGCCCATTCAGCCAAAGTAATTCTTTATTCATCGCCACGTGAGACCTATGATGTGCTTATTGGCGCCAAACAAATCCCAGCGAGATCCATAGGCCGCGGCGGCGGGGGATATACCGCCGAAGTGCCTCACGGCTCGCTTGTCCAAGTTGGGGATATCGTCACTGATGGGACCCTTTACGGCCGGGCTTTCGGTGTGGTAGTTTCAGTCTTAACCGATCCTTCTAACCCTTTTGATACTGTATTGTTTGCAGTGCCTGTCAATATCTATCAGATCCGTTTTGTCCTTGTTGATTTGCCAAAATCAAATATTCGCCGCTAATTTAATCACATGAATAATAACATCCCACTTCGAATCACCCTTGATGTGATCGTGTTCGTATCGGTTATTTTTGGCTGGTGGTTCATAGCGATACCATTCGGGATCATCGGAGCCTGGGTTTTTCCGAAATATGCCGAGCTTCCGATCGCTGGTTTTATCTATGATGTATTGTTTGGGATTGGTAGAGGTCTGGGAATTTTGGGATACGCTTATACCATAGGCGCGGTTATCCTATTAGGAATCGCTGCATATATGAAGATTGTCGTGAAAAATAATAGCTAGAGTATCTGGCGGTTATACGCCCAGCCGCTTCGTGCCTTGTGCGCGGAGGCCACTAACTTTTTCCGTTGGTTTTCCAGATGAGGGATGTCTTGAATCCAATGCCGCGGCTAGAGCTATCATCAGGGCATTGTCGCCGGAGACATGTCTCAAAGGCATGAAGATTGGAATGCCGTATTCGTTTGCGGTTTTCTCGAAGGTTGATCGAAGGACGCCGTTAGCACTCACGCCGCCGCCAATGATTACCGATTTGGCGTCAGTCTTTTCTATGGCGCTTTTCAGTTTCGAATTTAAAGTTTCAGCTACGGCGTCCTCAAACTCGCGGGCCAACCCTTTTTTCCAATTCTCATCTAGTTCGTCCCCAGGACGATTTGGGGAATCGCCCTTCAAATCCTTAGGTGCCTTTCGGACCGCATAAAGCACGGCGGTCTTTAAACCTGAAAAAGAAAAATTCAGGTCTTTTGAGTTAATCATTGGCCGAGGTAGTTTGAGTGGTGCTTCGATGTTAGCTTCACGCGCCTCAGCGGCCAACATTGAAAGCTTTGAACCTCCAGGATAATTCAATCCAAGGAGTCGCGCGGCTTTATCGAAGGCCTCGCCGACGGCGTCATCCAGAGTTTCTCCGATTATTTTGTAATTTCCGATGGACTTGATCTCCAAAAGTTGCGTATGACCGCCGCTTATGAGGAGAGCTACCGCCGTCATCGGCGCTGTATGAATCTTATGCCAAACTCCGTTTGTTATATCACTTGAAAGCAGGGAACCGACGATGTGACCCTCCATGTGATTGATCGGAACGACTGGAACTCTCCACAACTCTCCGAGCATTCTGGCAAAATTTATTCCAACCCAGAGAGCCGGTTCGAGGCCCGGTCCTTCCGTGACGGCAATCTGATCGATCTTTGGGATTCGGTTTAGGAATTTTGCATTTGCAAATGACTCAAATAATTCCGGATTTTGAGGGGCAATTTCGGCTCGGAATGAATCAATCGATTTTTTAATTGATTCGGCATTTAATTCTGCCTCGTCTCGAATTTGTATAAATTCGCTGGATTCTGTGAGTAGTTTATGGAAAAGCGGTATGAGGTTTTTGCCGTGTTCTCTCTTAGCCAGGGTAGGGTAGACGCCACCATAGGCACTATGGAGTTCCGCTTGTGAGTGTACGAGCGAACCTATTACTCGGCACTCGAAATCAGCGCCTTGCCCGCGTGTTTCTATGAGGGCTAGAGCGGTTTCATCGCATGAAGTTTCTATTCCTAGAATGACCATTATTGAGGTATAACTTTGTTTATTGCCCTTGACAAAGGGTGGATAGTACTATAACATACGAAGGTATAAAAATACTATGAAAAACGTCATGAAAAACCTCATATTTTCAGGGATATTGGCCCTAATCGCCTTTATTACCGTTATTATTGCTACTCCTAGCGAAGCAGCTGCCCAGGTACAACTATATGGCAGTGGCTGTTCTTCCTACTACGGCAACTGTTCTTCGGGTTACTATCCTGCTCCGGGCATAGTTCAGCCGGCTACGTATTATGGCGGCAATTATGGTTATAACTACGGGAATGGCTATGGAAATAGTTATGGTTATGGAAACAATTATGGCAACAGCTATGGAAACAGCTATTATCAGCAACCTGTGTACCAACAGCCTGTATATCAGCAACCTGCGTATTATTCCAACTATTCTAGCTATTCCAACTACTACAGGGCGCCTACTATTTCGCCAATTGTTTACAACCAACCTTTCTATCAATCTATTGCTCCTGTCTATTATCCTCCTGCTCCAGTCCGTTGGCATTACTAATTAGTCTCATTTTCTGATAGTATTTGCGGCATGAATGATAAGTTTTTGAAGCCGTATGATCCGGCCTCAACCGAAGACCGTATATATAAACTCTGGGATGAGAGCGGTTTTTTCAATCCGGATAAACTACCGGAAAGAAATCAAAAAGGTGAGCCATTTTCGATAGTTCTACCACCTCCAAATGTGACTGGTGTGCTTCATATGGGTTCTGCGTTAATGCTTGATATTGAGGATATCATGGTTCGTTATGCGAGAATGTGTGGTCGGAAAACATTATGGCTTCCAGGCACTGATCATGCTGCGATTGCAACCCAGGTTGTAGTGGAAAAGGAAATTCAAAAAAAGGAAGGGAAATCGCGTCACGATTTGGGCCGAGAGGAATTGCTCAAAAGAATTTCTACTCATGTTTCTGTAACTCACGATACCATCATTACTCAAATGAGAAAAATTGGGGCGTCGCTCGATTGGTCTAGAGAAGCATTCACGCTCGATGAAAAAAGAAATTTGGCTGTACGGACAGCTTTTAAAAAAATGTATGATGACGGCCTTATTTATCGAGGTTACCGTGTCGTCAATTGGGATCCAAAAGGTCAGACTACAATATCTGACGACGAGATTGAATACGAGACGCGAAAGACGAAGCTCTACACTTTTAAATATTCAAAAGATATTCCTATATCAATCTCTACGACTAGGCCTGAAACAAAGCTTGGTGATGTTGCTATAGCTGTTAATCCCGGTGATGAGCGTTATAAGAGTTTTGTTGGTCGCGAATTTGAGACAGTTTTTGCCGGTGAGCCGATAAAGCTCAAGGTCATCACTGATCCGGCAGTTGATATGGAGTTTGGTACGGGCGCATTAGGTGTAACTCCAGCTCACAGCATCATAGACTGGGAAATGGCGCAAAAAAATGGTTTGCCACTGAAACAAGTAATAAATGAGTATGCCAAAATGATTGTTGGCGGAGATGGAATAAAGGATAAAAAGACAACTGAAGCTCGTGAAGCAGTTGTTGCTTGGCTTAAAAGCGAAGGATTACTCGAAAAAGAAGAGGATATTGAACATAATATCAGTTTGGCCCAGAGGACTGGCGGGGTTATTGAACCCTTGCCGAAACTCCAGTGGTTCGTCGCGGTAGACAAGCCTTTCCATCAGAGTTCAGGAAATGGCCAAAATATGGTCACATTGAAAGGACTCATGAAGGAAGCCGTTGCTTCCTCTAAAATAGAGATAATTCCAGACCGTTTTGAAAAGGTTTATTTTCATTGGATTGAGAATCTTCGCGACTGGTGTATTTCGAGACAAATCTGGTATGGACATCGTATTCCTGTCTGGTACAAGGGAGATGAGATTTATTGTGGCATCAATTCTCCTTCCGGCTCTGATTGGAAGCAAGATGAAGATACGCTGGATACTTGGTTCTCGTCTGGATTGTGGACTTTTTCGACATTAGGTTGGCCCAATGAAAAAGAATTTTCCTTGGAAAGGCAGTTTCACCCTACGACTATCCTAGAAACCGGTTCTGATATACTTTTCTTTTGGGTGGCGCGAATGATCCTGATGAGCACCTGTATTTTGGGTGAAGTTCCGTTTAAAACTGTTTATCTACATGGTTTGGTAAGGGACACAAAAGGAAGAAAGATAAGTAAATCACTCGGAAATAATATTGATCCATTGGATATGATAATCAAATATGGTGCGGACGCTGTTCGCATGTCGCTCATCGTTGGAGTTGGACCTGGCAGTGACAGTAAAATTGATGAGACAAAAATCAAGGCCTACAAGCTTTTTGCCAATAAGCTATGGAATGTGACACGCTTCGTCTTGTCATTTGTTGATTTTAAATCTGACGGCAAGTCTACAGGGGATATTAGGTTTGTCGAAGATGATCAGAAAATCCTCGATTCATTCAATGCTTTTAAACGGGAAATTTCATCCGAGATGAATGAGTACAGGTTTTATTTGGTGGCCGAAAAGCTTTATCACTATGTTTGGCATGAATTCGCTGACAAGATTATTGAGGAATCAAAATCTATCCTATCTAGTGGAGATGAAGTCAAGAAACAGAGTCGATTGAGCCTTTTGATGGTTATTCTTTCTGATGTGTTGAAACTCCTCCACCCATTCATGCCGTTTATCACCGAGGAAATATGGGGATACATGCCGGCGAATGCAGGAAAAGCGGCAAAAACTCTGCTTATGGTGGAAAAGTGGCCGGGATAGGACGGGACTAAGTCGTTATACCATATATGGTATAACGCTCTTATCCACATTCCAGTTCGCCAGTTGCGCATTTTCGAGGTAAAATATATGTGAATGAAAAAACTAACAGGCTTTCTTCTTGTGATATTTTTGTTGAGCCTTGGAGCCGCCTCTGCCAATGCGGCCAAACTAAACGGCTGGTCTTGGACGGAGACTTTTGGCTGGGTGAGCGTCAATTGTGCGAGTGGTGGTGATTCTTGCGATACTTATGTTCCAGGACCAGGAGCTAGCACACTCGGTCCGTATCGGCTTGATTATGAACCAAATTGGAGAATAAGTCCCCTTGAATATACAGATGCGGTTATGCAGTATAACGCCGGGACAATGAGCAAAAGCGAATTTGATATGGTGGGTGCAATGAGAGCATACAAATCGGGGTCTGTTACTACAGGTGAGTACCATGGCATATCTGATAAATATGCAGTTTCTATAGATGCGTCCGGCAATTGGAGTGGTTATGCCTGGTCGGAGCATCTGGGCTGGATCAGTTTCAACCTCGCTGATTTGGATTCATGTAATGGCAGTTCACAAGGACATCTCGATAAAACAACTGGTCAGGTGACTGGTTGGGCCTACGCCATGGTTTATGGTTCAACTGCAAATCCATCGGACGGCTGTATCGAACTTTCTGGTACGAATCACACATCTCCGAATCCGACGGGTGTTGGTGGCATTACATATATACCATCGACAGGTAAGCTTGTTGGTTGGGCTTGGGGCGGTGATATAAACAGACAGACTGGTCCTGGTTGGATTCAGTTCAATTACAACGACTTACCACCAACTAATCCGATTACCTGCACCACTGATTGTCCGGTTATTTGTACTGATCCAGTCGAATGCGGTTATGTGGCTGACAATGGAATCACTGGCAGTTGTACGGCTACTCCTTCGGGTGCAGTTCCAGTTCCATCGGGAACTGTAGTGACTTTTACAGCGACCCCCTCTAGTGGTACTGCACCATATGGATATAGCTGGGATCCTTCTGATCCACCTGTATATATTTTTGGACGAAATCAATTAGTATGGACATATACTTATAGTGGTATCGATCCTTCTTATACATTTTATCCTCACACTGTTAAGATTCAGGATAAAGACCTGAAGGTATCGCCGACATATTCCTGTCCAACCATTACAGTTCTAAACTCCGTAATACCGCCAAGCACCGCAAAAGTTTGGGTTGGTAAAAACGTTGATTCTGCTAAAAGAAATATGACTACTTCCTACACAGTGAGACAAAACAATCCTTTTGCCCTTGCTTGGGATATTACGCTTACGAAGGATTATTCGTGTACAACCTTCGCTAGTCCCAATCCGTACCCAGCTAATTATCCGAATGATCCTAAGAAAAATTGGATATACGCAAACCTTGGACAGAAGAGTAGTGGAGCGACAATGACCCAATGGATCGGAGATACAGGTGATGGTTATACTGCGGGGACATCGGGTAAAACTTTTACTCCGGGTATGTATCAGTTCGGAATTTCGTGCACAAGTAGTAAAGATAATCCACCTCAATCATACAGCATTACACTGAAGGTCAACTCCTCATCTCAAACCGAGATATAACGGGTATGTCCTTCCGCCGCATAGACATTCATGCGCATCTGAACTTTTCCGCTTACAACGCGGATAGGGAAGAGGTTATAAACCGTGCTCTCGAAGGAGGTACGGCCTTTATAAATGTGGGGACGGATAATGTCACCTCGCGGGAATCAGTTGAGCTCGCCAATAAATATGAGAAGGGTGTTTATGCGATAGTTGGCAGACATCCTGCTGATAATGTTGATGAGATTTTTGATCCTGCTAAGTATCGTGAGCTTCTGAAGCATCCAAAAGTGGTCGGAATAGGGGAGTGCGGTTTGGATTATTTTCATATTTTACCTGGGGGTGCGGAAAAACAAAAGAATACTTTCATAGCTCAAATAGAGCTAGCCAATGAATTTAGTAAACCTCTAATGCTCCATGTCCGTGATGCATATGACGACGCTCTAGCGATTCTGAAGTCACATGCGAATGTTGTTGGTGATGTGCATTTCTTCGCTGGAACTATAGAACAAGCGCGCGCTTTTCTGGACATTGGTTACACGCTGTCATTCACAGGTGTGATCACATTCGCGAAACAATATGAGGAGTTGGTTGAATTCGTGCCGCTCGATATGATCCAGGCTGAAACGGATTGTCCGTTCGTGGCGCCGGCTCCATATCGTGGCAAGCGCAATGAGCCTTCGTATGTGTCCGAGGTTGTCTCCAAAATCTCGCAAATAAAAAAATTACCTGTGGATAACATCGAAAAAGCCTTGTTAATCAACGCCAAACGCATGTTCGGTATTGATTTGTGATGGATTTTATGTTATTACTTCGGTACTAATACTGCATTAATACTGTAATGAAATTCATAAAGCTTTGGTATTTCATAAGTCCGTGGCTTCTCCAGCAGTTGATCTGGGTGCCGACGCGTTTGCTTTTGATCTTCTGTGGACATATAGAAATCAAAGGTCTGGAGAATCTTAAGAAAGTTCCGCACAACGCGATCTTCGCTTGTAACCATTCAAGTGAAATGGATGTTTTCCTGATTCCTGGAAGTTTTCCTTTCTTCTCGCGATTTTCACCGATGTTCTATACTTCCCGTGAGCAGTCTTTTTATCAGAGAGCGGGCTGGAGACAACAATTTTATGGTGGTGTCTTTTTCAACTGTTGGGGAGCATACGCAGTCAAGGTAGGATTAAATGATTATGCCAAATCCCTCGCGTCGCACATCGGTATTATCCGCGAAGGCGGTAGCTTGTGTATTTTTCCGGAAGGACGAACAACGCAGGATGGTAATCTTCAACCAGGGAAGGGAGGCGTAGCCTATCTTTCATATGTGACTGGCAGACCGATCGTGCCAGTCCGGCTCGGCGGCACATTCCGGTTGTCGCCAAAAGATTTTTTCCTAGGCCGGCGCAGGTTGTCGGTCAGCTTCGGCGAGCCTATGTATGCCACCTCTAGGATTGGTGTAGGTGTTGAGCCAACCTTCGAAGAGTTCAAGGCTAACGCGCAGATAGTCATGGAAAAAATAAAGGCTTTGCCTACTGTGCCAGTCCCAGTTAATATACCAGCGCCAGCCTCACACCCAACTTCATCTCCCATTTCTTCTCCCGTCAGGCCTTCACCAATTCGTGCGAGGAAGGCTAGGGTGGCGTAAGAGTTTGTTTTCCAATGATCAAAAATATTTTCATAACTGGTAAGCCTAGAAGTGGTAAATCTACTCTCTTGCAGGAGGTTGTTAGTGGCTTATCTAAGAAAGTTGGCTTTCTTACTCGGGAGATTCGGGTCGATATGGATAGGGTTGGTTTTGAGTTGGAAAATAGTATCGGTCATAAGGCAATTCTTGCACATATTGATTTCAAAAACATGTCTCAAGTTGGAAAATATGGTGTAGATATTAAGGCACTCGAATCGATACTTCCCGAGATTTCAAACTATTCAGAGGATGACATTTTATACATAGATGAAATTGGTCAGATGCAGCTTGTATCAGAAAATTTCAAGGAGATTGTGTTGAAGTTTGCCAACTCTAGAAATATTTTCATAGCAACAATATCGCAGATTTACAGTCATCCGTTTATAGAGGATCTAAAAAACAGGAAGGACGCCATAGTTATTGATTTGTCAGAATCTGATATTGAGAAACAGAAGGATTTTGTGAAGGCGATTATTGGTAAAATAGGGAGGGCTAAAAGATATATGTCTGAACCTAATCGCTTTACAATTAGTAATGACAAGGCAGTTCTAAAATCCGAGCATGGAGCAAGGCATTTATTGCTATTAGATACAATATGGAAATGTGATTGTGACTTTTTTAGCCAACATCAGATTTGTAGCCACTCAATGGCAGTAGTGGAGTTGTCTATGAATGTTGCATAGGCAGCCTAGCTCGCACCCCGCTCCCTCATTTTTATTGGAGCATTTTTAAAAGTAATTCGATTGATTTGTCCTCCAGATCTCCACCATGACCGGCCTCAGATATAGTGATAATCTTAGCGTCAATTCCTTCTGTTTGTAGTGTTTTAACATAGTCAGCTGTGTTATTCATAAGAATTGTCTTGTCAGATGTTCCTTGAATAAATAACAACCTTTTATTTTTTAAATTGCTTAAATTAGATTCCGGATTAATCGATGTATTTCCATTCAAAAAATCATGCCAGTCCTTCTCTGTTAAGCCGCGATAAACATTCGAGTAACCCTGTCGAAGTAGATTATATAAATCGTCATTACCTGATGGAAGAATGACCAATGAATCCTTAGCATCCTTCAATCTTGTGACTGGAGCAAGTAACACATAAGTTAATTGATCTGGAATATTACTACTGAGCATAACACCACCACCAAAACTACTGCCCATAATAATGACTTCATTATGTGCCCATTCTTTTTTTGCTTCTCTACAAAGTTCAGTCGCGGCACCTTCCTTTATGAACATATATGCTTCTGCCAGACTGGTTACGCAATTGTTCATGGTAAATACACCGTCACTTTCCCAGCTTCCTGGAAAACGCATTTCAAAAAACGTAAAACCATTAGTTGAAAATGTTTCACCGAGATTTTTTTTACGAGGATGTCCAGGTAGACCGGGAACATATAAAATAGCCTTACCGTTTGGTTTTTCCGGTAAATAAAGGTCGTAAATAATTTGTTTTGATTTTAGTCGATAAATTATCATTTTAGTTCAAAATTTACTACAAATAAAATTGTAGCATTTTTATTACTCCTTAAATAGGTAACTTCACCCTCACCCTCGCTCCCTCATTCTTGCCGCGGGATTCGATGGTGAATGTGCCATGATGCGCGCGGATGATGGCTTTGACGACGGAAAGGCCGACACCCATGCCGATGGGATAGGCTTTGCGGGCAAATTCGCCGCGATAGAATAGGGCAGAGCCGATTTTCTGGGATTCTTCTGGTGAGATCCCAAGGCCGGTGTTCTCGATGGTAATCTCGAAATTGCCACCGTGCGAAGCATTGCTCCCGGGTGGAGCACTATTATCGTGATCGTGTGTCGCCGTAGTTATCGTTATTGAACCGCCGTCTCGATTGTATCGAACAGCATTTTCCATGATGATAAATAAGCTCTCGCGCATCTTGCTCGCATCCACCGGGATTGCAGGCCAATCCTCGTCATTCTGTGGATATTTGACCGTAATATGCATGGCCGCGATGTTGCTCCTCAATTCTGCGAGAATGTCTACGATGGCGGGTTTCAGGCTAGTTTCCGATATGTTCAGGATATTGGTGCCTACCTTGACGGTTGTGATATTCAGGAAATCATCCACGATCCGCATAAGCCGTTTTCCCGAGGCCTCTGTGTCTCTGAGCACGGTCTCCAGCCCCGCGTTCAGCTTGCCGTACGCCCCCTTGAGCGATGATTCCAATGCCCAGAGCATACTCATAACCGGCGTCCGCAAATGGTGCTGGGTGATCATGATGAATTGATCCTTCGCGTCATTCAGTTTCTCCAGCTCTATCCGCGCGTGCTTCTCCGCCTCATAAGCCTTGCGTATCTCCACAGTCTGCACTGCCACTTTTGCCTCCAGGTTAGTGTTAAGATCGTGGAGTTGAGAGCGGTGCTTGGCTTCACGCAGAGTGGCACGAATAAGGTAGTAGGCCAGAATTAAAAAGGCCATGAATGAACCTATGCGTCCCCACAATCCGAAGGGTGTTTGTATGAAGATATTTATAAAAAAAATCGCTGACATCGCGATTGCCAGCACCTCTGTCACTACCGCGCGCACATTCATCTGGCGGTATTTAATGATTGAGTAGGCGATGATTGGAACCCAAATTATTTCAGTGACCGGACCAAGCCAATTAAGATTATAATATCCAAATCTAGGTAAAATAATACAACATATACTTGGAGGGATTGTACCAACTGTAATCGCCCATAGCATAAGCTTTAAATTTTTCCTTGTGATTCTATCGCTGGACAATAGATATTTTTTATAGAGAATTGTTATTCCATATACAAAAAAACTAAAAAATAATATTTCAAATAAATAACTCCACTGACCAAAACTCCAACCCCATATGTGGTATACATTCTTTATGGGGAAAGTATTGTATATTATTTTGTCAGTAAAAATAAAGATATATGCCAAAAGATACTGAGAAATTATAAGTACCCAACCTAAAAGTGAGCTAGGCTTCTTATCCTCGGGATAAGTAATAAAAAAATAGAGAAATGATGTGGCTATAGTGGTACCTAGAAAATAGGTTAATCTAGAAAAAAGTACCATATTCTCATCACGATTAGCGATAAATAAACCTACGCCTATGATCCAAATTGTTATCCATAAAACGCTATGAGCAAAAACACGTGATGACAAATTTTTGCTGCCAAGAAAGACTACTACCCCAAGACTGCCAATTAAAACGGCTGTAATCCATATTAGAACTGCATATACGGTAATTTCCATACCTTCATTGTATCAGATTATTCTAAAGTTTTTGTGATATAATATTGTGTATATAAATGAGTCAAATTATTATAGATACGGATAGAAGTTTGAATTACGAAACTAATTCTCTTACTAAGAGGATTATGAATTTTTTTCTAGTCCCTATTCTAAATTTGCTTCCAAAAGGAGTTCAACCAATGTTGAGAAAATCTCATAAATCTGCTGATGATATTATTGAACACGCCACAACTCATAAAGCATTAGAGATCCTTTATGGACATAGTAGTGCAAAAGTTTCAGGAAGCTTGATCCAGAACTTTTTTAAGTCTATCTGGCTTTCAACTAATAATTCGAAGGCAGTTAGAAATCGCCTTAAGCTCGTAAAAAGAGAAATGGAAAAAAAGATGAGAAGTTTAATATCTTTAGGTAAACCCATAAGTATTGTTAGTATTGCATCGGGTTCCTCGAGAGCCATTGCAGAATCTATTAATAAAATGTCCTTTGAAAAGGATTCTAAACCCTCAGTAATATTTGTCGATAAGAATTATGATGCAATTTCATATAGTCAGGATTTAACAAAAGATCATAAATATCGAGCCAATTTTGAATGGATACATGACACCGCGGGTAGTTTTTTTCGAGTACACGCCAATGGCCGAAAATTTAATATTATTGAAATGGTAGGATTGATGGATTATTTTAATGACGAAAAAGCAATTTATATCTTTTCACAAATTTATACTGCGTTAAACTCTGAGGGTATTCTTATCACAGCAAATATTGATGATAATAAAGAAAGACCTTTT
>JAPLZI010000042.1 GCA_026395095.1 Candidatus Tayloriibacteriota bacterium | reverse complement strand
GAAAATGTTGTTCCTAGGTCAATTCCGATGATTTTGGAAATGGGTGTTTGTTAGTTTATAGGGTTGCTTTATACGGGGTTTCTAATAGTTGACAAATAAAGCTAAATATGCTACAAATTAGGCAGTACAGTTGAACCTAAAAAAAGGAGTTTTATGACTGAAATTCTGGTATTCTTACTGGTCTGCTCTCTGGTCCTTGTTGTTTATTATCTCATTATGCGGCTCTTAAATTGGGCCGGTAGATGTCCCAAATGTCGGAGTATCAACACAATGAGAGTTGAAACTCAGGCTCGCGACAATCACCATCCAGGTTGTGTTTGGACGGGCAGTCACAGTGAATGTTACGGATGTAAACATACCTGGGACTTCACTAGCCAAACTCTCAAAACTGAGGAGAGAAATGAGATGCTGTAGAGGAATTTTCTGTCACCTCACAATCTCCAGCTTATCCAAGGGCGACTGACCTCAGGTCGGTCGCTTTTTTTGTTATAGCATATTAAATTATTAAGGTGCGGGGACTTCTCTTTTAAGCGTTTTTTCTACATGCGAATCTAGAATTTTCTTACACGTATTTGAGCCATTTAATCAAGCAAAAATTGTGCAGTTTCGCATGTAGGAGAATCGAGGAAAACTATACTCGAGCTGGCGCGCGAGTTAATTGTGTAGATAAAAAGATTTCGAGCGCAGAAAAATATGGAGAGACCACTGACGAAAACGCCGCAATATATGGCGTGTCGGTCCCCTTTTTTGTTGTGCTGGCTGGCAAATATGAACCACAATCAGTATCAGTACGAGTGCCAGTTATAGCTGCTACCTCCTTTGAAATCGGCTGAAATGAGATAAGTCTTCCTTTAACCTCTCCATTCACTAAGCTCACCAGGAAAAGCGCCCGGAATTGTCGGCCATAGCAGTCAGTGATGGTCTTTTCTATGAATTTGGAGCGGCATTCGATGATCATGTGTCTATTATACACGACCTGTCTGTTCATTCAAGTTTTTGAAATCTTCATTAAATCTTGAACAAAAATTCATGAAAATTTTATCTTTTCTTCATTAAAATTTGAACTTTTTTTGAACAAAATTTGAACATCCCTCTGATAGGATTGTTGCATTATAAATAATTTTGATATAATCATGCCTACTAAGGAGTTTGTGACGCGTGTTGAGTTTGATGAAAAAATGAAAATAATAGATCAAAAATTTGATGATTTTACGGAGACTATGCTTAGTCAATTTGACCGTATGTATGTCTATATGAACAATAAATTTGATACGATTGACCGACGTTTTAATGCTCTAGAATTACGATTTAATCGACTAGACTATAACATCAATACTGTGGGTGACAACGTTCTCCTTATAGCGCGACACCTGAATCTTATGGGAAGGAAACTTGGAATAAATGACGAGATTCTGATTAAAGAGTCTTAAACTCCCCCACCCTGACCTTCGGCGGTCTCATCGGTCGCCTATTTAGTGAATACCCCTTTTGAATGACTGCAAGTATTTTGTGATGCTCGGATTCCTTCTCCACAGGGACATATTCGGCGGCTTCATCGCGGTTATGATCAAAAGCTAGACCCACAGGATTGATTTCTTCCAGCCCTGAATCAACCAGAGCCTTTTTGAGCTGTGAATAAATAGATTCAACCCCTATGCGCCAATTCTTGTCGGCTTTTTCCCAGGCCTCCTTATTATTCATTGCAAGCTCGAAGCTTTCGAGAACTGGAATGACCTCCTCAATGAGCCGTTCGTTGGCGAATTTAACAAAGTCGGCACGATCTGCCTCGTCACGCTTGCGAGCATTGATTAGGTCCGCTTTTGCCCTCTGCCAGCCAGTCAGGTATTCCATCTTTTCTACCTCGCATTTCTTCAGCTTATCGCGCAGGTTTTTTATGGCCTCAGCGGCATTCTCCTCGGCAACAACCGAATCATCGAGTTCTTCGGAGTTTCCCTTAGGTTTATGGTCTTTCATGAGTATACGAAATATAAACTAAAAATCACCGAAGAGCAACAATACCCCTAATTTGTCGTATTTGTGGTCGAAGCAGTCTCTGTCGTACTAGGAGGTGTAGAAGTTACGACTGGTTCAGAAGCTTGAACTGGAATTGGAACAGGCTCTGGAGTTGTAGGTGTTTCAACAGGAGTTGGAACGATCGTTGTAGTACTTGTAGCCTCAGTGGTTTCAACTACTGGAATGACGATTGGTGTCGTGGTGGCTTCCGTAGTTTCAATTGTCGTAGTGGTAGTGGCTGCTGGGGTGGTAACCGTCGGTGTTGCTTGATTATCAAG
Organism: Candidatus Tayloriibacteriota bacterium; assembly: GCA_026395095.1. Classification (GTDB taxonomy): domain Bacteria; phylum Patescibacteriota; class Minisyncoccia; order Phycocordibacterales; family PALSA-1337; genus C7867-002. The sequence goes on along the minus strand of JAPLZI010000042.1, from coordinate 474 downwards.
TGGATTGATTCCTTTCATCTGATCTGCGGCTGAACCGTAGGTAACTCCCCCACTATTCAAAAGTAGTTCCTTAAATTTGTCTTTGCTCACGCAGACATTATCAACGCAAACATTGCCAGCAAAACGAGCATCATTATTAAAATTGGCGACCCCACTAAAGTTCGCATCCACAGCGTTGAGTTTCTTCACATCGATCTGGTCGATGTAAGCGATTTTTGCAGTGAGTTTATCAAACACAAAGTCCTTCATTTGAGTCTGGAGATCAGTGACCTTCTGATTAAGCTCCTTAATAGCCTGGAATGCAACAGCGACAAGGTTACCGTAGGAGATACCCATGGAACCGTCGGTGCCATCTACTACTTCAGGTATGAGTGGTTTGAGCTCCTGGGCTATGAAGCCTACCTGTGGGAGGTTGGAGCCTTTCATGGTGTAGGAACGGGGGGTGGTCTTCATTACTGTGTCTAGGCCGTATTT
>JAPLZI010000016.1:6885-13111 GCA_026395095.1 Candidatus Tayloriibacteriota bacterium | reverse complement strand
CTACTGCGCTTGCTCCGCAAGCTACGAAGGGCAAGACGCGCCGGTCGGATAGTGGCTATTCCAGAGGACTGTAAATCCTCGGCCCCATGGGCATCGCTGGTTCGAGTCCAGCCCGGCGCACATTTTTTCAAAAGTGATGTTTTTGGGTGTTTCTGCAAGCACCTGATACGGACTTTTGAATTGGTATTGAGCCACGGTTCCGTTTTGGATGAAAGCGTTCGAAAGTAGCTTTGATAACATATTTCGTTTTGCCTCATCTTTTGAGGCGATATACTTTTCCGAGGCTCTATTGCCATCCATAAAAATATTCTTGATCTGTTCGAAAGTGATTTCCGTAACGGGTCCTTTTGACTGGATTTCTTTGAGTCGTGCTCGAAGCTCAGTTCTCTTGTTTTCAATCTCCAGCATTTTCTGCTTGTACATATCAGATTTAATAACTTCAGAAGCATATCCGTCAGTCAGCACGGATTCTTTCTTCGTAAGGGCTTGTAGCTCGTTTGTGAGGGCATCTAATGATGATTGCGCATAGTTAATTTTGTCTTGATTGGATTCTTTGTAAGCATCAGCGGACATTTGAATAAGTTGCTCGTCGAATTTGAGATTGAGGAATACTTTGGCTAGTAGCTCATCTATGAATTCCGAGCGCATGTATTTTTTATGTTGCTCGCAATTACCTTTGCCATTGGTGCAATAGTAATACTTGAAGCCTTTCTTGGTGTCACAGGTTAGATTACAGCCGCAGGAGGCGCATTGAAGAAAGCCTCGAGCTGAATAGAAGTGATTTCGTTTTCGTGAATGAATACGGCCGGAGAGAATGTCTTGTGCTTTGTCGAAGATGCTTTTTGAGATCAATGTCTCGTGATTACCTTGATAGATTTTGCCGTCTCTTTCCATTAAGCCGATGTAGAATTTGTTAGAGAGGACTTTATGAATTTTTCCTTTGCGTACTTTGTCTCCGGAGCAGGTGCGTAAGCCTTCGGAATGTAGGATATCAGCGATCTGTTGGAGGCTATGAGCACCAGTAATATATAGCTCGAACATTCTTGGAACATATTTAGCGTGTTTCTTGTCGAGGATGATTGAATTGGTAGCCTTGTCATTGAGATAGCCAAAAGGGGCATGATTAGGCCAGCCGCCATGTTCTAGCTTGGCTCGATTGCCACGCTTGACGTTCGTACTCAAATCGCGAATGTATTGGTTGGCCATTGCTTGCTCAATACTCATAAGGAGAACATTGTCGCTTGGTAAGTAAGTCTTTTCGGCAGTTTGAATACACTTGATATTACCGTTTTGAAGTAACCATTGAATCTGTCCGCCATCAACAGGATTTCTGGTAAGACGATCAATTTTCCAGCAAAGTATAGCATCGGCTTTACCGGCAGAGATTGAAGCCATCATTTCATTGAAGATAGGACGGCCCGGAGCCTTGGCTGATTTCTTTTCAGTTAAAATCTGAACGATTTCAAGGTTTCGATCCTTGGCCAGGTCGGTAAGTTCCTTTTCCTGTGACTCAAGAGAAAGAACCTGCTTGTCTTCGGTATCGGTAGATTTTCTACAGTACAAAATGTATTTCATGAAGTTAAAATAAATTAGGTTGATAATGAAGATTATTAGAATGTAATTGTCGGTAGTTTACTCCTAAAAAATATTCAAGACAAATTTTCTGGAGGATTTTTCTGGAGATTTTCTGTGGAGATCTTGTAAATGCGGTGACGAGCTGTGCCAAGCCAGTGCGTGTCATAGGACTTGTCCATGACCGGATCCTTTGCGCCACATTCTTCCAGATATGATTCGACACCATAAGAGCTGATGCCGCCTTGGATGATCGGTCGCTTCACGTTTCGCGAGCAGGTGTAGGCTTTCTGGTTAAGCAGTCTAGGATCGGTAAATGATTTAGCCATATATTTCGTGAGATATGATGAGAGACGATCGTTTCCATCAGTCATAGTCATGTAAACGAATCCGTGCTTCCACAGGCTAGCAATAAGTCGCGTATGTCGTTCTGTGTCACAGAGATCACGGGGTAAGTCCCAGAATAGAGCGTGGAAATGAACGGCTCCACGCCTTTGAAATTCAGGGACAGCGATGTACCGGAAAAGTGCTCCGAATTTATGGCGGAGAGCCTTAATGAAAGTGTGGAACTCTCGGTAGCCGATACGGAGGTCGCTTTGGTTGTCCCTGTATGTCGTAGTAATGAGTACAGGATATGCAGTTCCTTCCAAGTTAGATGATACAAGCCTTCGGAAAACCAATGCAGCGCGTCGCGCGTTATCTTGCCGCTTTTCTTTGTGTTCATTGGATGATAGTGGATCTTTTCCATCATCAGCCAGATCAGAGCGAAGAACTTTACCCTTGTGGTTTCGCCTGATTCCAGTACGAATTGGGAGATGTCGTCCATATGTGTATGTTTCGATTGTGTTAGCGTAACGAATAATTTTGTTGTAACCCATTGTCCTTATGTTAGGTCTATAGCAAGTCACTAAACGGCTGCCGGCGGACTGCTCCGCGCTAAAGCATCGGAAGCAGTCTCGCCGGCTCCAGCCAACTCCATGAATGATTCGTACAGACTGGCCAGACTGTTCAGATATTCATTAGCTTCTTCAGGCGAAATATCTCGACCGGATTTTTCCCCGAAGTAACTCTGTGCCCGTCCTATTAACTCGTGGCTGAATTGGTGTGCCATGAGATAATGTTCGCAATTTGGCGAATATACCTCTAGATTACTGACATGCTGAAAAAGCCCGTGGTTAGGGCTTTTATGACTTCCTCGTGAACACCACCTAAAAGTTATCGCTTGATAGTCACTGCATAGACATCTTTGTTGATGGAATAGCCACCGGTGTCTATGCTCAATATCAGGTCATCATTTAGATCAAGCTTGCTTTTGAATAGCTCGTTGATTTCAGGTATAGATTTCATCGTCACGATCTTGTCCTGGCGGGTAATACCGTTCAATTCTGAGAGACTACAGTTATCTTTTGCGACCAGGTGTTTTATGAGCTTCATCCTCTTGCTTATGCGCTCTATGTTGTATGCCAGCAGTTCCTTACCTTCCTGATATATGCCTTTGTTATCGTCTATGATGATCTTAATTTTGCTGCTAATAGGTTTTTCTCCGTTGAATGTGATGACCGGTAGCTCGAGCTTTTTCTTGATCAACCCGGAGTGCAATTTTTCCATGTAAACGGCAACATTATCTGTGAAGCAGAGATATTTGAATTTGGTCCAGAAGATTTTTGCAGGTTCAATGTTTCCAAATACGAATGAGAAAAAGATATCCGTTAAATATTCGCCAGTATTCTTGCTTTGTTCTTTCACAGCAAGAGCACGGCCGGTTAATGATTCTTTTGGCGACAAGGTTAGTGATTCCTTGTATTTCTTCATGGGCAAATATATCCTTTCGTTTATCTTATTGTAACCAAAGGAATATGACTGATCCTCAATTCGTTTGATTACTTCCTTTTTATCTTTTGCCGTGAGTTTTTCATCTGAATTCACCACCTGTTTCTTGTCTTCAATATTCTGCCTTTCAGCAGCAATTATTTTCTGTAGATCATCTTGACTCTGAATAATGTCAAAATAGTCGTACACGCTTCTGAATGTATCATAGAAACTTTTTCTGTCTAAAGCACTGAGAAATTCCTGATATTTCTGGTCAAGTTGTGATATCACGAGATCCATGTAGTTATTTTAACATAGCAATAAATATTGTCCGTGGCGCCACCCGCCCCAACAGCACTTTCAATCGCAGGAAAGTCATGCGCGGCCGCTTGGCGAGGGCGCGTTGTATGATAGGGACGGGCATATCCAACCTCAGCCCTGATTGAGTATGTGGCGCGACTTTAACGCACACACCCGTACTGCTTCGCGCTTTCCCACAGTCTGTAACGCACAGACAGTGGGGCGCTACGCAGTACCGATGTGTGCTAGTCGCGAATAACATCCGTGGTGGCGGGCTGAGGTAGACATGCCCTCATCTACAAGCGTCTCGCGCATCACTTTCCGAAAGTGCTGTAGGCGCGGGGGCGAAGAAACCCCACTTTTATCAGAAATGTGGTATTATTTTACATTATGATTACATCTAATCTATTCGTTGCTTCAGTCTTATCAGCAGTTCTTTCTTTTCTGGGTTTGCAATTACCAAACAATATTCAGACGGTACCAATTGTGCCTCCGCAAGAGGTTCAGCAATCGACCAGTAATATAATTCCATTTAACCGTGTAAACACTCCCTCACCATCACCAACGAATGTTATTCGTGGTGATCAAAGCAATGTCGTAAAAGATGATAGTAATGCTCTCACTGATAACGATAAACCATCAACAGCTAACCTTGGAACAATTTCGATTCGTGCCATAGTTGCAAACGTAGACGAATTAGGAAACAGATATGGATCGATGGGAGAAAAATTTACCCAGACAAAACTTTCCGAAGTTGATCAGGCTTTGCAGAGGCTTAATACATTCGTCAAGCAAAGTTCTTATGGAAAAGCGCAATTGCAGTGGACGACATCCGGGGTTTATGAACTTGGAAGTGGCGTATGTAGCCATACATCTTGGAGTGATAAAACAAACGATCTAATTCAACGGGCACTTGAAGCAGCAGATTCACAATCACCTATAGCAGACCGCTCGTATTATCTTATTGTACATCCTTTGCCGGATTGCCCAGATGGAACAAATTGGAGTTTTGAAGGCCATGGCACGTTTACCGCTTACACATTGAATGGTAGAACAGTTTATCTTCGTGGCACACGACTGTCAGATATTTCGGATGAATATTTGTTTCACGAATTTGGTCATAGTCTGGGATATCAACCGGGTATGGGTATAGGTCACCCCGATTACTATAATTGTCCCGTAACAGCAAGTAATAGCGAAACAAAAATTGATGTGTCTAACACATGTCCGCGTGTATACGACTGGAATAACGGCATCGTACCTGTCTACACGATAATGTCTGCAACAAGAGGAATTTTGTCTGACTACAATGCAATAGAAAAAGAGACTATCGGATGGCTGATGAATCCAAACATTGTAGTCGCTAAATCTGGAAAATACGTTTTGTCTCCGCTCGAACAAGCCGGAACTGCTCCGAAGGCTCTCAAAATACCTATTACAGGTACGGACTACACTGTTTATGTTTCTTTTAGACAACCATTTGGGTATACATATCCTGACGCTCCAGCGAATAAACCGAATGGCGTTATCTTTGATGTTACAAATGGTCCACTAACCGAATTTCTTCCGACCAATAATACAAATATGGATGCGCCGCTTCAAATTGGTGTGCCATATCGTTTAGGAACAGGTGGTCCTATTGTTACTTTGAACGGCATTGCAAATAATCGCGCCACAATCACAGTATCTTCTGGTTCGATAACTCCACCGAATCCAACTCAAACGCCGGTAATTTCTAATTTCAGCTCATCTCCAACTTTAATATCTTCTGGCCAGTCTTCACTACTTTCATGGAAAGTGACAAATGCAACTCGATGTATTATTCAATCTGGTTCAAGTGAAGAATCTGTCTCAGTAAGTGGATCGAAGACGGTGACTCCAACACAGACCACTTCTTACAAACTGTGGTGTGTGAACGATCCTGGTACTGGCAAGGATGGCCCATCAGCGGATCGTACAATTTCTGTAAGCGTAGTTAGTGCGACCCCTTCGGCACCTATCGACAAGGATTCTCTTATATCAACTCCTGGTACGCCCGTTACACTTACTGGATATGCGCATAACATAACTCAACCTTTTGGAATATCCATAAGTCAAAATGGTGAAAAGATTTGGGGTAGCGGTAATATAACTCTGAACGGCGATCGATGGGTTAGCAAAGTTGATCAGAATCTAACTGCCGGTGCATATGAAGTGAGAGTATACTCAAACAATGTCTTAGTCACTAGCGGTACGCTTACGATTAGATCTGTTGCACCGACCTGTTCTCTAACTTCTAATAAAAGCTCCTACATGCTTGGAGAGACTATCACCTATTCTTGGACAAGCCAAAATGCGACATATGCGTCGTGGCAACAGGATACTTCGGGTAAAGATCATCTCTGGTTACCGGGTGATAAGCTTTCGGCTAATGGATCACAACAGACAACGGCAAGTGTTATCGGGAATCCGTCCGTGACTCTCTTGGTTGGTGGAACTAGCGGTAACGGATCATGCAGCGTGACAGTAAATATAAGCGGGAGTGGAAGTACGCCATCGACCTCTC
>JAPLZI010000016.1:0-6862 GCA_026395095.1 Candidatus Tayloriibacteriota bacterium | reverse complement strand
TCGACCTCTCCGGATTCTATTACCTTCTATCCTGGCGATTTGAAAGTTATGCCGGGATCAAATTTCAGATTGTCTGGCGGTACATCGGGAACCGGTACATACACAGTCGCAATAGTTGGCCCTAATTATAGTGGTAATACCGATTGGAATACGGTTGGAAATCTCTTGAAAGGCGGATCAAACTATACCGCAGTAAGTCAGGTAATTTCGGCGAATGGCGATGGAATTGGATGGCTCGCGTCCTTTGGAGGGATACCAACGGAAGGATATTACACAGTTGTTGTGTACGATAGCTCATATAACATTCTCGGAAAAGCCACATTATGGGTAACTTATAAGGGGTGATTAATTTATAGCCAATTCCGTTCTAATAACGTCCCAGACGGCGCACAAAGACACGAAGAATGGACACCCGCCCGTATTTTCGCTAGTATCGATAATATTATGGATGGCGAATCAGCACCAAACCCATTTGTGACCGTATTCGGAGCATTATTCAGCCTATTTGGCGAGATGATTGCCGCTTTTTTCGCTGTATTGCCGAAGATAATCAGTTTCATTCTATGGGTCCTTGTAGCTATCGTCGTCCTGCCGTGCGTATTTGTCGCTGGCAATATCTATCCGAAATGGGCAGATTGGGGAGAAAATTTTTGAATTAGTAAATTAACTTACTGGGTAGTACAATGTTCCCATGCACCCTACGATATTCGTCATTTTTGGCATAACCGGTGATCTCGCCGCTCGCAAGCTTTTACCCGCGCTTCTGGCCCTCTACTCGAAGAAGAAACTTCCGGCCCGCTTTTCTATCATTGGTTTTTCCCGCCGATCATTCTCGCGCGAAGAATTTCGTGAACTCATACGGAGCCGCCTGAATATAAAACCCGGCGAATTTAAGGAAGAAGATGTCAAACATTTCATGGATCATATCTGTTACGAACAGGGTATGTTCAATGACCCCGTTGCGTACCAAAGGCTAGCCTTCAGGATTCAAGAGATCGATAACCGCTGGGGCCAATGCTCAAACAAACTCTTTCACCTATCTGTGCCGCCGAGTTTGTATGAAGGGATACTCAATAATCTCGCGGGCTCTCGTCTAGCCGAACCATGTGCAGACGAAACTGGCTGGACACGCATACTCATAGAGAAACCATTCGGGCGTGACCTAGAAACAGCTCGGAATCTCGACAAGCTTCTAGGAAAACTCTTCGATGAGGAACAAATATTCCGCATTGATCATTATCTAGCCAAGGAGGCTTTGCAGAATATCATTGCCTTCCGATTTACGAATTCTCTTTTTGAGCCGATCTGGCGCTATCCATTCATAGACAAGATTCATATAAAACTTTTTGAGGAGAGTGGCGTGACTGACCGAGGTGATTCGTATGATGAAGTTGGCGCACTGAAGGATGTCGGCCAGAATCATATGCTCATGATGCTAGCGGCAGTTACCATGGATCGGCCAAAATCGTTCAGCTCGGCTGATATTCGGACGGAACGCGCTCATGCGTTAAAGAAACTCGAGATCGCCTCTGGAAATTCTTTGAAGGAATCCAGCGCACGGGGACAATATGCTGGATATCCAGATGAGCAGGGAGTTCCGCGTTCATCGCAGGTTGAAACATATTTCAGGCTTAAGACCTTCGTTAGCAATTCTCGCTGGAAGAATGTGCCGATCTATCTCGAATCAGGAAAGGCTATGGCGGAATCCAAGACGGAGATCGATGTTTATTTCAAATCTACGAACAAGGACGGCGACCAGAATATCATAACCTTCAGAATACAACCGGATGAGGGCATTAAGATCAAATTCTTCGTAAAGACGCCAGGCTATGAGTTCATGGTTGAGCCAAAGACACTCAAATTCAAATACTCCGAACAGACGCAGGAGAGTTGGCAGATGAAGCTCACCGATTATGAGCGCCTGATACACAATGCCTTCATTGGCGATCAGACTTTGTTTGCCTCAACTGATGAAATAATGGCCTCATGGAGATTTATCGCGGAGGTTACGAAGAATTGGAGCAAACTGCCACTCAAGATCTATCCGAAGGGCGCGAAGGAAATTATTTGAAAATAATGTTACCTTAAGACGCATGGCATTATCTATTGGCATCGTTGGCCTCCCGAACGTCGGTAAATCGACGCTTTTTAATGCGTTGACTCGCAAGTCCGTACCAGCAGAAAACTATCCATTCTGCACTATCGACCCATCAGTAGGTGTCGTTGCAGTGCCAGATGAGAGGTTAGGTAAACTATCGCAGTTCTCTGTTTCAGAGAAAACTGTGCCGGCAGCCGTGGAGTTTACTGATATCGCCGGACTCGTAAAAGGCGCATCGGAGGGTGAAGGACTCGGCAATCAATTCCTGTCACATATCCGCGAAACTGATGCTATCGCTGAGGTGGTGCGCATATTTGAGGATGACAATATTATCCATGTGGATAGCAGAATAGATCCGCTTAAGGATATTGAAGTAATAAATCTCGAGCTTGTCCTGGCTGATCTGCAGACTGCGGCAAAAAGGAAGGGTTCTATAGGCAAGGAGGTCAAGGCCGGCAAAAAGGATGCGGTGATCGAAGCAGGCTTACTGGAGCGGCTCGTTCCAGCGCTTGAGGCAGGGAAGATGGCTTCTACGATTCAGGCGAATGAATTTGAGGCACCTTTTCTGAAACAACTTTGCCTTATAACGGCAAAACCGTTCATTTATGTTCTGAACAAGAAGGCTGGTGCGAGGAATCTTGATGAACTGGCTGGGGATGAGAGGTGGGCAAGGCTCATCAACTTCTTCAAGGAAACTAATGCAGGATATGTGATCGTGGATGCAGGAATAGAAAACGAACTGAAGGATCTGGATGAAGAGGACAAGATGGAGATGCGTGAAGGTCTCGGTTCACATGATGATGGTGTGAATAATCTCATTCGCAAGGGCTATGACATGCTGGGCCTCATAACTTACTTTACAACAGGTACTGATGAAACTCGCGCTTGGACGATCAAGAAAGGTTGGACGGCGCCGGAGGCTGGAACGGCTATTCATGGTGATTTTAAGGAAAAATTTGTGCGCGCGGAGGTTATTAACTGGCAGGAGCTTCTTAATGTCGGTTCATTTGCTCTAGCGCGGGAGAAGGGAATCCTACGTACTGAAGGCAAGGAATATGTAGTTAAGGATGGTGATGTGATTGAGTTTAAGATCTAGATTAAACAGCGCCAGAAGTTATCAACAGTAGAAATTAGCCTGGAGAGCGTTCTACCATGGTATTATATGGCTAATGAGCCGGCTAAAGACAAGTTACCGTTATGTTGTAATCATAGGAATACTGCTTGTTTCTTCGTCCCAATTTACATATGCACAGAGTGTAACCTCCTCCCCATCACTCTGGGAGAGGATAGTCTCATTTTTTGACTTTTCCTCCACCCCTGCAGCCACAATAGCTTCACCAACTTTCCTAACAAAACAAGCTACCACCACCGTAGCCAAACCACCCACTCCCACCACAGCAACACTCCCACCCCCCCCCACAGCAAAACCCAGTAAGTACCACTTCCTACCTAACCAGATCTGAAATCCAGACTCTCATAGACAGAGCAGTATCCTCAGCACTCACCAAATTCAAACAAACCCTGTCTATTCAACAGGGAAACACTCCATACCAGAGTACCACTCTACCCACAGACTCTCCCTCCTACCAATCCATAGCTGCTGTAGGACAGACAATGTCTACAGGCTCTGGTCTATCAGAACTCCGTTCTGATATCACTGCTGGGAGAATTCCGATCTCTAGTGGCACTCTGACCGACTCCTCATTCTCTGGGGCTGCGACCATTACTTCAGGAACAGCTGCCGTATCAACACTAACCGTATCAGGTACTGGTACTACCACCGTTGGTGGTTCTCTCACTGTAGGTACCTCTTCACCCTGGGGTAATCCTCTCTTCCTCGTTGGAACATCTTCTCCTAACTTCTACATTGACAACAACACTGGGAATGTTGGGGTGGGGACGGGGGCGCCGCAACAAGGCTTAACAGTCTCTAAAAAAGATATTGCTTTAAATGCCAATAAAGATCGTTCATTAGGAACATGGCAGACAACCTCATCGACATTATCTGGAAGTTTAGCTAAGAGTGCGACTGTTTATGCTAACGGATTTATCTATAGCATTGGAGGGGATGCTAATAATCTTACATCAGCAGATTATAAGGCACCAATTAACAGTGACGGTACTTTAGGGGCTTGGACATCAGCTGGAACTAGAATTTGGGGTGCTGGTTATTGGACCGCAGGCTTTGCAAATGGTTATATTTACACGTTTGGAGGAATTGACTCATGGTACTGGACGATATTATCTAGAATTTCTAGAACTAAAGTAAATTCGGATGGTTCTTTAGGAACCTGGGATATTTATGTCAGTGAATTTCCTTCAGCCAGATATAATGCATCAAGTGTTATTGCTAACGGCTTTGCTTATGTGATCGGCGGATCTAATAGTAGTTATACTCCGACTAATACAATTTACTATGCCCAAATAAATAGCGATGGCAGTTTTGGGAGCTGGCAAACCAGTGCTAACAGTTTACCAGCGGTACAATCCTCGGCGGCTGTTGCCGTAGCTAATAGTTATCTTTATGTTATCGGCGGCCAAACCGGCGATTGGCCTCCACTTACTGGCAATGTTTATGTCGCGCATATAAATACAGATGGAAGTTTGGGAACTTTTTCCACTTTGACTTCGCTTCCAGAAGTTGCCGGTTCTACTCCTTCGGCTCATGTTATTAATGGCACAATTTATGTGGTCGGAGTTGGCACTAGTGGCAAGAATGTCTATAGCGCTACAATTAATAACGATGGCACTCTGGGAACTTGGGTGGCGGAAACGCCGATGGCCGAAGGGGGAGTAGGTAGTGTGGGAGTAACAGCTAATGGCTATATTTATCGTTTTAACAACGGGGTTAGCACTGCGACGACTTATATTTCAGCGGCACGCACTACCATTTCAGGATCTCTTGACTTATTAAATCAATCTAGTACACCACTAGGTTCTTACTCCGGCAAGACATCATCCGGCAGTTCAATTTATGCCGGCGATATTTTTTCAAATGGCTCATTTGACCTAAAAGGTTCCGCACAGATTTGGAAAAGTTTATTTGTTGATGGTGTTTTCCATCTTAATTCTCCAGCTAATAATACTGCAACATCTCCAATTCTTACTGTTACCAATCCAACTTCTAATTCTTTGTTTAATATCTTATACAGTGGTAACGTCGGCATCGGCACAACTACTCCATGGGCTCAACTTTCTATAAACCCTAACGGCATCACTGGCCCGTCGTTTGCGATTGGCTCATCGACGAAGACTGATTTCATGGTTTCAAATGCAGGTAGAGTTTTTATGGGAACGACCACAAATGTTACCGATGTAAACATGGCTGGTAGCTTAGCAATGCTTGGTAAATCTGGTGGCGGTAGTATTTATAGTACCTTGTATTTATTGGATGATATATCTGCTCATAATTGGGGTATGTCATACAGGTCTAGGGCTGATTCACAAAACCCCGCATATTCACTCATATTTTATTCATATGACGGTTCAACTTTTAGAACAAATCTCACCTTGACCGAAGGTGGGGCGATTGGCATTGGTACTACATCTCCATACGCAAAACTTTCTATATCAGGTATTGTGGCAGCAAGTACCACTCTTGCAATTAGACCTGTCTCTGGTCAGACTGCAAACATTCTTGACATTTACAATACGAACGGAACATTGGGGACAGTGATTAATTCGAGTGGTAATGTGGGGATTGGGACTTCTTCACCTTGGGGCCAACTCTCTGTGAACCCAACCGCCCTCGGCTCCGGTGTCCCAGAATTTGTGATAGGCTCATCCACAGCGACGCATTTCCTGGTGAACGGCGCGGGGAATGTGGGAATAGGGACAGCGAATCCGACAGTAAAGTTAGACCTCGCCGGAGGAACTATTTCGGCCGGAAGGATTAACTTGGGAACTCAAAACTATTTACTAGACGGAGGTCAGGGAGTTTTTGACTTTTCAGGTTCAACATTTGTTCTAACTAGTACTGCCGACACATTTGATATTAGAAAACATTCTAATAGTGCACTAGGAGCAACTTTGTTAGCTGGTACTGTCGGCATCGGGACGACTTCACCAGTGTCAAATCTTGCAGTACAAGGGAATAGTTATGTCAGTGGAACTAGCTTCTTCGGCGGTGCGATAACTGGAACGAGTTCTATAACTATGGGGGCTGACTCGTATTTCAATGGAGTGAGGGTAGGTAGGGGGGCCAATTCGTTGCCAAATAACACTGCGCTTGGCGTTTCTGCGTTAGTACAGGTGACAACTGGTGACCAAAATGCCGCAGCTGGTTATCAGGCCCTTTATGCAAATACGGAAGGCTTCAACAATGCAGCTTTTGGTTGGCAAGCATTACGTAATAATACGACCGGCTTCCAGAATAACGCTTTTGGCCATTTGGCAATGGGTCTTAATGGAACGGGTTATTATAATGTGGCGGTTGGAGATAGTGCTTTGTACACGAATTCGTCTGGCTATGAAAATGTAGCCGTAGGCTACTCAGCTCTAGCATTTAGTACTGGCAATTTTAATGTTGGCATCGGATCAAATGCTCTTTATGCGAACACTTCTGGCTCAAGCAATGTGGCTATAGGTCAAAGAGCCTTGAGATTGATAACTACCGGGAGTAATAATGTCGCATTAGGAAATTTTGCTGGTCAATATGAAACCGGCTCAAACTCTTTCTATGTTGATGCCTTTGATCGCACGGATACAGCGGGGGATAAAGCCAAGGCACTACTTTATGGTACTTTCCATGCTACTACTCCCGCC
>JAPLZI010000004.1 GCA_026395095.1 Candidatus Tayloriibacteriota bacterium | reverse complement strand
ATATTTATGAGCACTATATCGGTTCCAATTCCGGCGGTTCTAGAGGAATTCATCAAACACATGATCGATAGCGGTCATGCGGCCAATAAGGCTGATGTTGTAAGGAAGGCCCTTATGCAGATGAGAGAAGATGAGGCAGTGAACTCTGTTTTGCGCGGTGAACAGGAAGGCCGCGAAGGAAAAAATCTGAGCGGTGATCTCGATGAATTGGCTAAAGTTTATTCACGCTAGATATGATGATAAGTATAAAGTATCGACCCGAATTTCTCCGGTTGTACAGTAAACTTGAAAATGAGTTACAGAAGGAAGTAAAAGAAAAAGTTATCCTTTTTCAGGATAGAGGAAATCATAAGATGCTCAAAGTTCATAAACTACATGGACGCTTGAAATCGCGTTTGAGCTTTTCTGTGAATTATAAGTATCGGATCGTATTCGAATATATTGATGAGAATATAGCCTCCCTTGTCACTATTGGTGATCATGATGTGTATAGATAAGTCTTAAAAACATATTTAGAATAAAAAAGCGGCAAGGGGATACCTTGCCGCGCGTGACTGTTTACTTGTCGAAAAACTGACGGAAGAGGTGTGATGTCAGCTGAAGCGCGCCAGAATGCGTCGTTTGAACTCTTCGAGTGAGGCATCGGCACCACCTTCTCCACCGCTGGTGCCCTCGATTTCCTCGAAGGTCACCTCCTGTTTTTTGGCTTCCGCTTCGCGCAGTCCTTTGGCGACGTGGGCTTCAATTTCGCTCGATCCGAAGCACCCAATCATTTGGGCTTCCCGGCGGAGACGATCTTCCAGATCGGGTTTACGGACCACGACCCAACCGTCGAGGATTGTCATGCTTGCCCGGTTTGCATCCTTCGGGAACTGGTCCTTGATGCATGTCCAGCCGAGGAAACTGGCGCTGGAGGAGAGACCTTTGAGAATTTTTTTCCTGTCGCGGAGTTCCTCGACTTGCTCGGCGTTACGCGGTATTGGAAGACACTGCGCTTGCTCGCTGAGTCGCAAGCCGAGCGAGAAAAGCTCGCGTGTCATCGGGTCTGTGACGACGCCGACCCTAACGACCTTGTCTGTGTCCATGTCCATGAGGGTGCATGGCGCGTACAGTTCGCCAGGGTCCGAAACCCTGCCGGCAAAGATCGCCGCGACGTCTTTCAGGAATTGACGACGAATGCTGACCGGTTTCGGGGGTTCGGGTGCTGGCACGGGAGTGGGTGGCGGCGTGGTCGGCGCGTCGGCTTTCGGAGTGAAGGACACATCGTGAAGTGGGTCGGGATGCGGACTTGACGAAGCGCTACGGCTTGCCGTTGCGCGTTGCTGACGCGGTGATTTGGTCTTCATTGTGAGCCTGATTTTGCTTTGTTTCTGTGCACTTCTGCACGTGCAGAATTGAAATCACCCTAACATTCGTTTTTAGGGTTGTCAATAATTCGAGTATTTTCTAGTCGCTGTGTTAAATATTTTGCCATCAGTTATTTTCTTGATGCAAACCGGCACAGCCATTTCTCCATATTGGTCTGATGATATTAGCCCTGAATTGCCGGGGAAATCACGGATTTTCAGCAAGTTGGATTTGATGGTTTCCTTATTTCCATTACTATTCTGGCCTGCGGCGATTATCATTTGGCCTATGTCGTAACCGAACTCCGAAAAGAACCCGGGATAGCGGCCATATTTTTCTTGGTATTTCTTTACATATTCGTTCGGAGCACCATCAGTACAAAACGCTGTCACATAAGTCCCATCTATATCCGGCCCGGCCTTTTGGATGGAGTCTTTTGTCGCGATTGTTCCGACGGAGATGATCTGTGCCTTGATTCCCATTGCCTTTATTTGTTTGATCGCTGTTACTAGCTGATAATCAAGACCGATCAGGTATATCGAGTCGAATTTATGTTGTTGTAGCTTCGTCAGTTGGGTCCTAAAATCGAAATCTGTGTATTGGAATCCTTCTGAAGCCACGATTTTTCCACCGTTAGATGCAATATTCTTCTCGAATATATTCTTGTAATCAAGAGAAAATTGATCCTGTAGATACAAAACTGCAAAGTTTTTCAGGCCTAATTCCTTGGTCGCATATCGGGCCATGACTGGGGCGTCTATGTCAGCATTCGTGAAATAACGGAAAATGTATTCTCCCATCTTCGGAATACCTGATGCAGATGATACGGTTAGAATCAACGGTGTCTTATCTTCTTCGGCTAGGGGAATGACAGCCATGTCACCGATACCAGCTGACACAATAACGCTAGGAACTGATACGGCTTGAAGCTTGCGATATGCGGAAACCTCGCTTTTAACATCACTCATATTGTCTTCGTAGGATACGGAGAATTCCGGACTATTCGAGAATGCTAGTTCCATTCCTGTCTTCATGTCCTCGCCAATAGCCGACATATTTCCCGTCATCGGCAAGATTACGCCGACGTTTATCTGCTTGTTGTTCGTAATGTGCGGGTTGTTACTGAATATGAATATTCCTATGCCAACAGCTATGATCACTATAGGCTTCATGTTCATGGTAGGCGCATTTAGCTGATAATAACGGCAGTATATAACAGGACATAAGTGGTGGCCAATACCACCACTTTGTAGTAATCTATAGATATGTATATAGAAATGCTTGAAGAACTGGGATTGACACCAAACGAAGCGAAGATATATTTTGCCCTGCTTGAGCTGAAGAATGGGACGATTTGGGACATTTCAACTCATGCTCAGATACACCGGCGCAATACTTATGATGCTATCCAGAGATTGGTGCATAAAGGTCTGGCGTACCAGGTTTTACCGAAACGAAACCTGACATATGCCCCGACTCACCCCGAGAAATTGAGAGAACTTGTCGAGGAGAAGGCTTCAAAGTTAGAGGATCAGCTTCCAGGGCTGGTCACAAGATTTAACAAGGTCAGTTTGCCGCAAGTCGTAAATGTATACAGGGGCGTGGGGGGCCTGAAGAATTATATAGATTTGGAGATAAGCACAGGTAAGGATATTTATGGAATAGGGGAGAAGGGATCGTGGTTCGATAAGCGTGTTGAGAATTACATATTGAGGAACGCTTTGAAAAGGTACAAAAAAGCGGGGATAAAGTGCCATGCAATCTATGACTATGAGGCTGGAAAGAGGCCGGAAGTCATCGCGAACGTCGGTGGCGAATACAAGATCTTGCCAAAAAAATACAGTACAGGTTCGAGTATCGAGGTCTTCGGTGATTATGTCGCTATATATTCGGGCATGAAGTTAGCCGGCCTCGAAGAGGATATCCTCATCACGATTTTGAAGGATAAGACCCTAGCGGCTGATTTCATGAAGTGGTGGCAGTTTATGTGGGATATGTTGCCGGTTAGAAACTAGTTCTTCTCCCAAATATAATCAAACATGGGTTGATTTTTCCACGCAAATGACCTTTAATTGCCATATGTCAGAACTAGCTAATCTTCCAGCTGAAGTGCCAGAAGGAGTTAATGAACAACTCGGTGAGAAAATTGATTCACAATTTGATAGCGCATTATTAGCGCGAATCCACGAGAAGGATGAACGATTAGCTTTGTCTGTTCAACAAGCGTTGGCTTTGGCAGACACTGAGACAGCAACACAGATAATAAATACGCTCGACAGAGTCATGTCCTATGTTGACAAGCTCGATGGTTTGCTAGATAACCGCAGTGTTGCAAAAGACGACAATGGAGGTAATTCATTTGATGCGGCTCTAGCGCAGATAAAAAGTACCAGTGATGTTAATCGTCATATTATTCCAGAGGTCAAGGAGAGACTTCTGGTTCATACAAGGACGGCTTTAGAAGTTTTTGTATTGATGACAGGGGAAGAAAATGCCAAAGCAATTTTGCTGGAAAAATTTAACCAAGTTGCAGTTGGGGCTGTTGTATTATCCGCCATTCTCAGTCCTGCCCGGGAGGAGTTCTATGCCGTTTATTTGAATGACCTGCCGCTCCTTAACCTGGAGACGCATGATGGAGGAACGATTATAGATATTGAGACGCTCAAATCGATCCGGCAAATTTATGAGCAGAATTATAAAAGTCGCCCCGGAGTGCTGAAGGAGCTCCTTGAGGGCTTTGAAGAATTCAGGCAAAAACCGGAAAGCGAGTTGTTTGTCGCGAGGATGGGAGATGATGTCATGGGGTTTTGCGGCTATGAGTTTCGGGGACCTGATTATATCTATTTTGGCAAATTCAATATAGCTCCAGAATTTGCCGGTAGGAAACTGGGAGTACAAATGCTAGAAGAAACTTTAGATGAGTATGCCACGACCCACATCATCGAGGCAGACTGTAATCGTGATTCTGAAATAGCTATGAAGTATCTGGATATGGGATTCATTGCCGCGGCTGGGTATCAATTTCACGAAGATAATAGCTGGAAAATATTCAGGAATGAAACGATGAATAATCTTTTTCCGTCAAAGAAAGCGAGTTTGGAAGTTCTCGGCGGTTTCCTTGCCGATTTCCAACCAAACGAGACCGTATCGATCGAGCTTTCAGGAAAGAGCGTGCAATTGACCTCAATAATAGATGACGAATTTCATGAAAGCGGGCTCAATCTCTTTAAGAGCAGGAAGGGTTTTGCAAGAGTTATCACTAGGATATTTAAGCTACCTATCGACAATGACGACAGGAAAATAGTAGTGATAGCTAGCGAGGAAATCTCACAAGATCAGCTCGAAAAATATAAATCTACCTTTGAAAGGTCGCAAGTTGTTTAGACGCGTCACACAATTATCGTTTGATCTCTTGGGTCAACGACCAGAGGTACTCGAAAAGTATTTTGTGCATATTATAGATATTCGGGTCCTCGATGATGACGCCTATTTTCTCTTTGTCGCTCAAGGTCAGATATGACACCTTATTATCGTATATCTGCATTATTGTGTTGAACGGAGCTGAGCCAGTTTTCAGAAATTTTGTCTCGGTAATGCCCGGGTGGTAGTCTTTCAAACGCTCTCTGGCAAAAGGAGTATCTAAAACCAAGCCCTTTTTCTTTATTGCGAACTTTTCCCGTTCAGCGACATATTTCTCATTGGCCTTGGCAATATATTTCTCTATAGCTTCAATATCGGCATATGAATAGATCTCTTTTTTCGCGTATAAAGAGTCATCTAGGACTTCGCGCACACCGGCGTCGCCCTCGTAAAATTGCACGTTAGGCTTCCCCGACAGTAGATTGAAATCAGAGACCATCTGACCGAGCGAGCCTTGGAGTGTGGCCTGAACCGTCTCTATTTCCTGTTTCTTCTTTTCTATGAGTTCGCGAAGTGCCCCAGGATGTGCGGGGGAGAATCTCGCGACTTTACCGGGAGCATCCTCCTTCTTTACAAGACCAGTTACTTCCAACTGTGAAAGTGCCTTGTACACCATGCTTCGTTTGATGCCTGTGAGAAGACTTAATTTACCGGCTATACTAGAGCCATTTTTTAATAGAGCTTGATAGATGTCACCTTGCTCCGGGGTTAGGCCTGCTTGAATGAGGAATTCTTTGTACATGGTTTTTGCTTAATAGTAATGGATGTATGATAGCACAGGGTGTAGTTTGTTACAAGTCTATGACGATTGTATCAAGTATTTAGGCCAATTAAAGCTATATTGTAGGCTATATCTCGCCACTTATAGCAGAATATGCTATGTCATATTGACAGAATAATCTGTTTATGTTATCATTATGTCAGGATGAAGTTCGTTACAGAAGATGATAGACGATTGCTTTTCACCTCTAGTTTCATTTGATGAGAAGGCACCATGGCCTCGGGCATAGCCCGCTAAGCATGGTAAAGAGGAGAGAGTGAGAAGGACAACAGCCGTTTGTTATCTTGTTTACAGATCAGTGTTCCATGGAGTAACTCCACCAGTAAACTGGATTATCTCTATTAGGAACTAGTTTGGATGCTAGCTGATCAGACGTCTCGCAAAGAGATCGTCTGAAGACGAGAAACTAACCCCTTTTTGTCTTCAGGAATCTCCTTACGAATCCGTTAGTCCTTCTTAGAGGAGGGATGAGATGGATATGAAAGTAGGAGAGTTATTTGAAAATTGAATAGCGAAGTAAAAATCATGTGATGCAAGTCGTATGATGGGAAAATGCGGAACAATTTTCGTGCAAACGATAACCGCAATGTTATTCCTCTTCGCCCCACTGAATTGGTAGCTCGAAAGACTTAAGGTTAGGTGGGGTAAGAGGGATCGTATGATCCCGTAAGTAGTGGAAAGTTGTCGCCTGCTCTTGTGGAATATGCGTGAGTAATCACTATTCCACAGAGACGCCACGAGACAGCTCATTTAATTGAGAGGAAGTTTCCACTACTTATTAACTTTTTGAGTTAGAAATGTCGTTAACCAACCGACTTAAAACAGGTTTAATGCATAGAAATATGCAGAAAGGCAGAAAATGAAAACAAAGTATCTGCGTTCGCCGCACAATAGCGGCGAGCGGTCAGTTTTTCACCTTGCCAACAGGGTGAAGGGTGTTGGAGATATGCAGATGGCGAACGGAATGTTTCGCTATCTTTTGGGCAAGGTGTTAGATGGGACCTTGACCCGTTTCCAGCTCGTGCTGGAAACGAATGGAATGGGAGATGAGTATTACGATCTCGTGGTACTCGTTTCCCAGTCTGGGGAGAGGCTCAGTATTCCGCTCCCGCTCCTCACCTCCTCAGCCATCGCCCGTATTTACAAACACGGGTGTCGCGAGGAGCCCAGAGGGGATCACTGCCGTGAGAGACAGGACATCCCCGAACCCCGCCGCTCTGAGTGGCTCGGTTATGTGTCGGGGATCCTTGACAAGATCCCCGATTTTGAAAGTGTTGGACGGAATATGCTCGTCCGACAGGGTTAGTTCGTGTGGGTGTGAGCTCAACGCTCATGCTTGAATGAGTTGCGAGGTGGTATCCCGCCACTTCAAGTAGTTCTTTCAACGCGCGCCCGGGAGTCGCGCATATGCACCGCAGTGCATACAGGTTTTGGTTAAACAAGGTGAACGATGCGGCGTTCACCTACTTCTTGAGCTTCTGAAAAATTCGGTAGCTCATAGGTAGACTCGGTGTTTATTCCTAAATACTGAGCAATCGTTAAGCCAAACGATTTAAAACAGGTTTAATGCATAGAAATATGCAGAAGGATAAAAGTGAAAAAAGTGTTCTCGTTCGACGCCGAGACCAACGGCCTGTGGGGACAGGCGTTCGCCATCGGTGCACTCGTCTATGACGAGAGCGGTGCCGAAATCGCACGCTTCGTTGGTCGCTTGCCGGACACGGAAGTGACCGACACCTGGGTTATCGAAAATGTCCTGCTGAAAATTCAGGACATTCAGGTCACTCGCACGACCTACGCCGAACTCCTCTCCGACTTCGCCGCGTTCTACAAGGCGAACAAGGAAGGTTGCGACGTGGTTGTGCACATGGGGTTCATTGTGGAGGTGAAAATCCTCCGTGACCTCCATGCGGCCGGGCTCATCGGGGACTGGGACGCGCCCTACCCCTTGCTTGACGTGTCGGGGAACTTGCAGCAGGCAGGTGAGGACCCGACCAGCGTCGACAGTTACATGAAAAAGCACGGGCTGTCTGTTGGAGAGTTCGCGGGCGGGACGCACAACCCGCTTTACGACAGCGCCGTCGCGGCGGTCGTGTACAGGCACCTTGCGAGCAGGATCGCGAGCTGAAAACAAAACGTTGTGTGATGCCGTTCAAATCACTCATGGCTTGAGGAATTGCCATGGTTAATATTCCTCTTGCAGACTATGGTGGTCTGCCGTTTTCTGGGGATTTCGTAAAAATCTCCAATTTATTGAGTCCGTCT
>JAPLZI010000052.1 GCA_026395095.1 Candidatus Tayloriibacteriota bacterium | reverse complement strand
TGCTGGTTGGTTTGATCTAAAAAATCTGGAAGATGAAGAAGTCAAAGAGACTGCAAAGCCTTGGATTGAGACTCCTATCTATGTAAGAAAATTAAAGACTATATTGCCCAGATCTACTTTGATTATTTCTGACAATGATCCATATGATGCTTTTGAATATAATCAGAATAAGTTTGCTGAGATAGGGTCGAAGATTGTTATTATGCACGACGCTGGACATATAACGGCGGAGAGCGGTTTCGTCAAATTACCCGAGGTGTTAGCAGAGTTCAAAAAGTATTGATTTCTATTCGGATAACATCCCAGACGGCCAACAAACGGGTTTTAAGGTAAAATAGAGGTATGGCAAGAAACTCAATCCTAATTTTGTCAGTAGTGTTGATAGGTGTAGGTTTGGTATTTTGGCGGTCTGGCATGAGTGGCAGTGTGTCGAGGATCAATCCTTCCGTTGCCTGCACTGCTGAAGCAAAGATTTGTCCTGATGGCAGTGCGGTTGGTCGTACTGGTCCGCTCTGTGAATTCGCAGCCTGTCCGAATGTGACAAATCCAGCCAATGCGGTGGTCAGAGGCTCGGTGGCACTTTCTCCGGTGTGTTCTGTTGAACGGATACCGCCAGACCCTCAATGTGCCCCAAAGCCATATGTAACACGGATAAAAGTCCTAGATGTTAATGGAGGAATGCTGGTCAAAACCATCCAGAGTCTAAATGATGGAAGCTTCACTCTGACTCTTCCATATGGAAACTACACGCTCCAAGCGGCTGGAGGAAATCCCTTACCGCGATGTTCGCCGATCACCTTGAGCGTACAAACATCGATCGTGAATGAAGTCAGCATTTCTTGTGATACCGGGATCCGTTAGGTAGGTTCCAACATCAAACCACACTGCCAGCCAATATGGCTTTTTATTTGGGCTTTATGATGCGAAATTTGCTACAATTTTACGATGAACAAGGTCCTTCTTCGCCGGCTCGCTTATATAGTTACGGCGATTGTAGCGGTAATTGTAGCGGTAGTTGTAATTGTCGGTATTGTGCATCGTCTCGAGAACAGGGATTTAGGAACGCGTATGGTAACTGTGACTGTCATTCCAGGCTCAACGATAAACACAATAGCCAAGTCGTTAAGCCGTTTAGGATTGCCGTCCCAGAGTTTTTTGAAGCTAGCTCTGCCGACATTCGGTTCTTCCACAACAACATCGGGCACTCAACCCGGTCTAGAAGGATATCTGTATCCAGATACTTATTATTTTGCGTCCGATGAGAGCGCGGATAGAATAGTAAAGACGATGGTTGCGAATTTTGATATACACTTTCCACGTGACCTTTTCGATAATCAGAGGGGAACAGTTCGCAGTCGAGATGATATCGTGATCATGGCTTCAATTCTCGAAAAAGAGGTTGCAAAAGAAGAAGACAGGAGGATAGTTTCTGGAATTCTTTGGAAAAGATTGGATGAGCGTCTGCCCTTGGGGGTGGACAGTACGGTGCATTACTTTTTAGTACCACCGAAGGGAGTGGTATATAATACCTACCAGGATACGGGCCTACCTATTCGACCGATCAGTAATCCTTCGTTAGATAGCATCAGGGCAGCTTTGGAACCGAAAGCGACTGATTACTGGTACTTTCTCAGTGCGCACGACGGAACTACGGTATATAGCCGGACACTAGGTGAACATCTTATTAATAAAGCTAAATATATCGAATAACCATGAATAAGAAAACCGCACTCGTCGCCGTAGTGGTTGTGTTGTTGGTTATCGGAGGAGTAGCCACTTTTGTCACAACTCATGATACGGGACGCATTCCGGCTATTGATTATAAGATGGTGTACCGTTTGGTTCCAGAAAAGATGTCACGTTCCGCGGCTATCAGGATAGAGGTGCCGTCTACAGTCGAGACGCAGCTAGTGGATATTTCTAAACAAGTGACCTTCGTGCCGCCGATAAGTGGCCACTGGCTAAAAGAGGGAGAAGTGATGGGAGCTGCCGCTTATGATGCATCTGTAAAGGATAAGGTTTTTTACTATAAGCCGGACGGGCAACTCGATATCGGCGTGCGTCACGATGTAGTTCTAGCTATTTCAGGCAATCAACCCCTTCGTGCGGATTTCCTAACAGTTGGAGATCCTGAAATAACGGCGATACTGCCTCATGGTGACGATGAAGTTATGCCGAATACTAAGATAAGCATCGTCTTCAATCGTCCGATGGTGCCACTTGGCGTTCTCGAACAGTTCACTTCCGAACAAATCCCTGTCACTATCACTCCTAAAGCGCCTGGAAAATATAAATGGATAAGCACCAACACTCTGCAATTCATACCGGATGGAGGCCTCGTGTCGTCTGCCAATTATAAGGTAAAAGTCAATTCGGGCCTTCGTTCTCTGGAGGGACTCGATATAAAGCCCGCCGAATCATCATTTAGCACTCTTCATATGCGTTTTTGGTCTGAAGACCCCGACAGTTTCGGAAACTATTCGAAGACAAGTGCGGTTCGCGGATATAACCAACCGCTTCTCATTAGATTCAATCAGGCGGTTGATCTCGATAAGACAAAGAGTTTTGTTAAAGTCATAGATAGTAGCACGGGCGGAAATTCGACCCAATTTGTCCTGAAATATGGATCTACACCGACGGATAAAGGAATAAAGGATGATGAGACCATAATGGCCATATATCCGGTTGGCGGCGAGGAGGGAAGTTGGAAGCCGGAGCATCAATACACCGTCACTGTAGATCGCGCCTATCCAAAATCAAGCGGAGATATATTTACACCTGCATCAAATAGTTTCATTTTTACTATTGATAAGATTTATTCGGGACTAGTTGTTGCCTCGTCTAGGACGAATCAGGCTAGTGTAGACAGACTGGATCCGACGGGTCAGTTGGGAATAATTTTTTATGAAAATGTCGATCTCTCGAAGAGCCACATAAGCGGACCATATGTCGATAAGGTGGTGTATGACGAGAAGTGCCAGGAGGGAACAAATCCATGTATCAAGATTCCGGACAATAAAAAGATCCTAGTGTCATTCAAGGCTGATAGGTTGCATCCGGGAGACAAGGTTGAGGTCATGTTGGATCCGATCGTTACTGATACAGGTGTGAGACTCACATCCCAACCGCTTCCCATCAATCTCGCTGTGTATCAGCCACTCTCGGTCTATGAGATCAAAGGGGACAAAAACCTCGATCGGCTGACAATATGTTCCAATAATCCTCTAAAAACTGACGATAAGAATAATAAACTCTCTGCGGAGCCGAGTTTTCGTGCGACTTCATGGCAGGGGTCATATCCTTCCAGTATCTATCCCGGCAGCAACGGCTGTGGAAGTGGTAGGTTTGAAACTGTGGTATACGGATATCTTCTCGGGCAAACGAAATATCATGCAAGTCTGACCGTAACGGATGTATTCGGCGGGTCGGCGCAAGGCACTTTTGATTTTGGTACGCGTTCTGTGAATAACGGGGACTACCAGCTTCGTTCATATCAGAATGGAGATGTCGTCACTACTCCGAGTAAGACGAAGCTATCATTTGCGGCGTCATACCTCCCAGAGATTACGGCTACTGTTTGCCAGCTATCGCCATACAATTTCTATCGTGTACGCAATGACTACAAGCTCAAACCCAGAGACCTCTGCAGTCAGGTTGCACAAAAGACGATAACTCTCGCGGATGCCCAACCAGGCTTGAAGGAATTTAGCGTAGATATCCAAGACTATTTTCCGCAAGCAATAGGCAACTATGCGGTATTGCTCTCGAGCCCGCTTATCACCGAAGGGTCTGACTCTTCATGGAGATCCTATGCCACGACATATGTTTCGGTCACAAATCTAATAGTGACGGAAAAACGTATTGATCCACTCGAGACGAATAACTATGACTCGCTCCGTTTGACCGGCAATCAGATAAGTAAGCTCAAGAATCTGTATTGGGTCATAGATGCAACTACCCGAGAGCCGGTATCTGGTGCGTCAGTGAACCTTTTCAAGAATGGGAGCGTAGTTGAAATGGCAGTCACCGATCCTAAAGGTCTCGCATTCCTCACGCCAGTGGCCGGGACTGAAATGACGGTGGTAACCCATGGTAATGATGTTGCAGTGGTCTCCGGCTATTCGGCTAGACTAAATTATGCAAACGATGCGGTCAACGTAAAGAAAATGTATATATATAGTGATAAACCGATATATCGTCCGGGTCAGGAGGTCGATGTGAAGGGAATCTATCGTTTGGGTTATGATGGATATTATGAATTGCCACCTACGGAGCCGGTGACTTTGACGATTCACGATTCCGGCAATGACGTAGTAAAGGAGGTTGACCTTGTTCCAAATAATTTTGGTACGATAAGCACGGCGTTCACATTGACCAAGTCAGCTCGTCTGGGCACATATTCTGTTTGCGTGAAATATCAGTGCACGAGCTTCGATGTACTCGACTATTCGCCGGCTGCTTTCAAGGTTACGCTAAAAACAGGCAAGGATGAGTACTTCGTGGGGGATCAGCCGGCGGTTAATCTAGACGCCGCATATTATTTTGGCGTTCCGGTCGGCAATGCCTCGGTTGATTATCATGTAAGCAGTCAATATTACAACTTCGACAAGTATGCGAAGGAATATTTTAACTTCAATAATTT
>JAPLZI010000028.1 GCA_026395095.1 Candidatus Tayloriibacteriota bacterium | reverse complement strand
TGCTTCGGCAAGTTATGCAGTTCGGCAACCCGACTCTCGGTGGCTTCACGACGATGCATGATGCACTTGTCGCGGTCGCCAGGCTCAATCAGCGCTTGAAGAAAGAATTCAACATCGAGTTCGCCGTCTCGGGGCATTGGTGGCACGAGATTTTGGTGTCCGAAAATGACCCTGCCCCGATTTCGCGCTACGATTTAAACAATCCACGCGGTATCTTCCTCGATAGGTGGATCGAAGGCGTCAAATCAGGGATGTATCCCCGCATTGGGCGGCTCATTCCGCCAGGCTTCGGCCTCCCGTGGAGCGATGAAGGCGCCTTTACGAATCCCGATCCTACTCGCCGCGCTCTTGCGGAGGATATGGTGATTCGCAGCTTCGCGGAATCGGAACGAGTGATGTCGGAAAAAGTCGGTGAGGGCCATGTCATTTTTTGGACAGGCCCTGACGGCATCTGTTGGAGGCGTCTTGTCGACGGGAAGGATATTCGTCTCGGACACAAGCTCAATCCCAAACTCAAAGAGTGGAATCACGTAGTCAGTGGTCTTGCAGATGCGATCAAAAAATCTCGTGCAAGGGGCTATGTTAAAACGAAGCTCCTTTTCGAGCCAAAATTCGCTGGTGACCCGTGCTGGATCGATGTGTTCACCGACACCGAACTCGCCATTCTCGGTATCAATCAGATCAACAAACTCGTTGGTGAGAAGGTTGTCTGGTGGCAGGACGAATTCTGTCATGCACGCGGTGGCGGGCGGACATTTACAAATGCGCTTAGGCAGGCCATTAAGGCCGATGTCTTTGATGGCAATATCCACCTCAACTCCGGCCAGTTGGGACGCGTGGACTTCGCCAAACTACTGGCTCGGCGTGGGGGTACGCTTCTTTCGGAGTTTCCCCCGGCCGTCGATCCGGACTTTTTACCGGGTCAAGGTGTCCAGGAGTGGGTCGCTGATCAGGTCGATACAATCTGGCTCTGTAATCATTGGTCGGCAAAGACGGGCAAACCAGCCGAGATCGAATTTGACGCGCGATTTGCCCGTCACGCTGACACGATCGGCGAGCTCGAGAAGTCTGCTCGGTGGGTGATCGGAGTATTCAATGATGCCACTGCGCTCCCCAGTGTCGATCATGGCTGAAAATCGCGACTTTTGTTTCAGGCCCCTGTGTTTGCAGGGGCCTTTTTGCTACAATAAACCGTATGAAAGGCTACATCGCAAATATAGAGAAACTCTCGTTGGAAAATAATAACTTTAGAAAGGTTCTTTATACAGATAAAAATAGCCAACTGGTGCTGATGTCACTCTTGCCGAAGGAAGAGATTGGTGAGGAAGTCCATGATGTCGACCAATTCTTGCGTGTAGAAAAGGGGACTGGTGTCGCGATCCTGAACGGTGTTTCTCGGGATATCGCTGATGGCAGTGTGATAGTTGTGCCAGTGGGGACGAAACATAATATCATCAATGGTAGTGACTCTGATCCAATGAAACTCTACACTTTATATATGCCGCCGCATCATCGCGATGGGGTTATCCACAAGACTAAGGCCGAAGGAGAAGCAGACAGTGAACATTTTGACGGAAAGACTAGTGAGTAAATATGGAAAATTCATTTGAAAAGGGTTCTGAACGAATTCCAACCAAGGAAGAGGTAATGGAGGTTGTTTTTCGTTTCGATGCAAATGCGGTTTTTGTGGGTGAATTGTCCGATGAACGAGGAATTTATTTGCTTGAGGCAGAATCAAGAGATGAGCAAGGTGACAGGGTTGAGTATGTTTATCAGAGAAAGGGTACATTCCCAGACCAGAATTCGTCGTTAGAAACAGTAATACATGTCGTATATTACGATGGCGAAGTACCGGTTGGTGGAAAAAATATAGCTACTTACAAATCTGAGACAGGCGAGTGGGAATCAGTATAAAATATTCACTCAAATATTGGGCATGAGACCTGTTTCTACGAAGTGT
>JAPLZI010000013.1 GCA_026395095.1 Candidatus Tayloriibacteriota bacterium | reverse complement strand
CTCTCTTCACACTGAATCCGTGGCCAAAGGAACAAGACGAGATGGCAGCGTTTCTAAGAAAATCTATGGGCATAACTGTTCAAAGAATACGCCTGTATTTCTCCTGGCATGTACGCAAGATATTTCTTTCGGATGACGGACAAATCGAAGGTATTGAATTTGAAAACTGGAGTTGGTATGTCATGCAATATCTCAAGCACCATATTCCGGCATATATGAACAACTTAAAAAAGGGATTCATCGTGAATACGAGAAAATTCAGTACCCTGGACTTCTTTGAGGTTGCTGATGAATTCAGTCAAAACGATTTTAGAGATGCGATGAGCTATAGCGCATTTGCGACAAAATATGCCAAAGAAAAGATATTGGACAAGATCTTTGATGGTTTCGAGGACCTGAAACCGAAAGCGAAAATTGAATATCTGAAAAAGCTAGACGGTCTAACGAAGCAATCTTTTTATGCATATTTTGCTACGTTGAACAGGATATAACTGACTGTGGCGCCTCCCGCCCCAACAGCTCTTTCAATCGCAGGAAAGTCATGCGCGGCCGCTTGGCGTGGGCGCATGGTAGTAGAGAGTACGGGCGCGTACACCTCCGCCCTAATCGAGTATGTGGCGCGCCTTACGCTCCTGTTCGCATGGCTCCGCTTACCCGACAGTCTGTAACGCACAGACAGTCGGCCGCTTCGCTCGCACCGATATGCGCTAGTCGCGAATAGAGTCAGTGGTGACGGGCTGAGGTAGACATGCCCTAATCTACAAGCGGCACGCGCATCACTTTCCGAAAGTGCTGTAGGCGCAGGTGGCGAATAACGACAGTGGTTTACGGGATGGCTTAACAGAGCCATACTACGACACATGTTTGATGAAATCGTCAAAGTCCTTGACAATAATACCTCAATATGCTATACTAGTAAGGTAATAAGTTCTTTTACATTGAGTTTCAAGGTTTCGTTATAGCAGAAAGGGGCTATCTATATGGCCATTCTCTGCTATGACGAAACCATTTTGGCCAAGTCCTCTAGCACAAACAATCGGCCCGCTAACTGGTGAAAATCCAGAAGCGACGCCACAGTAGAAGGACTAGTTATGAAAAATACAGCTACCCTCGGTCAGATCACCAAAATCCTCTCGCTTCTTGAAGGCATCCCTTCCGAGCAGGTCCAGAAGGTTCTGGAGTCGGGTTACTTCGCAAGCGTCATCCGCACGGGTGATCTTGAAGAAGAACGGAAACGTGCCGAACGGAAAATGCTCGCCCGCACTTGGGGGCTTCTCGGCAGGTTCACTGATTTTGAAGGAGTCTTCATTACAGTTCCTCACGACCCTTGTGGGCACAGGAGCGACGAGGGCATTGTCTACCAGCTTCGTTGCTGGGAAGGCAAGTATGGTAACCCCACGAAGGGCCATATTGACGGAGGGGTTGACCTCTTTGAGGTTATGCTCCCGGAACAGCTCAAGGATTGCGAGTGCTGCTGGAAGAACACCTTGAACAATCTCGGCCTGAAAGTGGACGACACCGAGACGACGGAGTGGGTCAAGGAAGTGCGTGAGGCGAAGGACGGTTCCAGATACGACCTCATCACAATCCACTTCAAAACCCCGCCGAAAGAAACTCAAAAATGAAACCAAAGGCTTTGAAGATGTGCCTATAACTTCACCCCAGACAATTCGGTCTGGGGTTTATTGTATATATGCTAGACTTAAAGCTATTCGGACATCGTCCCAAGCTCCCCGCATTTAGCTTTTTAACCACGGAATTCTAGGTGGTATAATTATTTCAATGAAAGTCAAAACGATTATCATCGGTGGTGGGGTGGCTGGTCTTATGTGCGCACATGAACTTCATAAAAGGGGTGATGGTGATTTCATGGTTTTGACCAAGGATATCGGTGGTCGTGTTGTTATGTCTTCCGACAAGATTGTAAATTATGGTGCTTACTTTGTAACTAAAACCTACGAACACCTGGCGCCATTCCTGACCTTTACAAGAGAAATGAAGAAGACTGACATGCTTTTTGTGCATGCCGGCAGATCATACGGAATGCTCAGTCTATTGATGCTAAAGGATATTTTTGCTTATTTACGACTGCGATTTATGATGATTTGTTTCAGAAAAAGGTTTGATATCTTCAGGAAAAAATGTCTGCATGTGTCTCAAAAGAATGCTATCAAATCTGATCCGATTTTGAAGGAGTTGTATTTCACCAAGTCATCCGAGTATTTCTGTGAAAAAGGATTACATGATCTAGTAAATGAATATATCGATGAGATGGCTAATGCCATGTCATTCCAATATCCAGGTAAATCCTCAGCCTTCTTCTTTTTGCAGTGGGCCTCAGAAATGCTTATAAATACATTGTACGAATATCGGTTGAATTTCAACAAAATGATTCATGGTTTTAAGGACAAGATTATTTCAACTGAAGTTCTAACACTAAAAAAATGTCAGGGCGGGTATATAGTCGAATGTTCAAATGGTAATAAATATGAATCAAAGAATGTGGTTATCGCAACAGAGCCATGGCAGGCGAAAAAGTTTTATGATGTTGAATATAACTCCGACTATGTAAAAGCTTACATGAGACATGTTGTAGGGGTGCCTTTGCGCCGATATTCAAAGAAAAATTATGTATTATTTTCATCTCGTGCTGATATTATCGCAATAGCCAAGCAGTCAGATGGGACTTACCTAGTTTATTCTCATGAGGAGAAATTAGATTTGTCTGATTATTTCACAACTTTTCAGGTGCTTTTTGAACGGTGGTGGTGTCCCGCGTTCCTATATTGTCGTCGCGGTTTAGTCGAAGCTGATAGAGGCGACGGCCTGTATCTTATCGGTTCCTATAATGTCGATGGTCTAGAAGATTGCGCTATAACTGGGATTTGGGCAGCTAGACAGATTAAGAAATGATATAATTCTGCCCATCGGAAGATTTGCGATGCACTGCCGCATTGCTTATGAAAAATAAAAAACACGCCGCTATTATATTGGGCGGTATATTTTTGTGTTTGATAATAGGGTATTTGAT
>JAPLZI010000007.1:10436-12963 GCA_026395095.1 Candidatus Tayloriibacteriota bacterium | reverse complement strand
AAGAAATAGACGGGGACTTGCACAAGCGGTGGAACATGTGGTTCAATTCGACGATAAACGAAGAACCTTACCAAGGCTAGACATCCAGACGAAGATCCTAGGAAACTAGGGTCGCCGAAAGGCGGCTGGACAGGTGCTGCATGGCTGTCGTCAGTTCGTGGTTTGAACTGTTCCCTTCAGTGGGGTAACGAACGCAACCCCTGTTGTCTGTTATAAGTGTCAGACGAGACCGCCCAGCCTTCAATATGTGAGGGAGGGAAGACAGGAAACAGGGTGAAGAGATGTCCGC
The DNA here is from genome assembly GCA_026395095.1 of Candidatus Tayloriibacteriota bacterium. Classification (GTDB taxonomy): domain Bacteria; phylum Patescibacteriota; class Minisyncoccia; order Phycocordibacterales; family PALSA-1337; genus C7867-002. Next base: position 12,674 of record JAPLZI010000007.1, on the reverse strand, counting down.
AGGAAATTTCTAGCAAGAAATTTCCGAGGATTAGGAACAATTCCTGCAGGAATTGTTCCGCGTCTCTGAATCCTGTTTCCTGTCTTCCCCAACCCTCGTGTCGTGAGGGCTGGGAGGAAGGTGGGGATGACGCCAAGTCAGCATGGCCCTCTGATACCCTGGGCTACACACGTGTTACAATCGCCTCTACAACGGGACGCAATGCCGATCGAAGGCGGAGCAAACCCTTATAAAGGAGGCGCCAGTTCGGATTGAGGTCTGCAACTCGACCTCATGAAGCCGGAATCGCTAGTAATCGCAGGTCAGCTATACTGCGGTGAATACGTTCTCAAGTCTTGTACTCGGGTCGCCATGCGATCGAGTACGCTAGTTGGTGAAAGTCCAACCGAAGCAATCAACAGTGCTTCGAAGCGAAATACTAGTCTACTGACCGTGAGGTCTATAGGTGAAGGAGTAAAGTAGCATTTCTTAGCTTGAATGCCAGTTATGGCATATATCATAGGTCATCCTGCGAGTACATGGAGAAGCCTACTGTAGAACAAATAATGATATATGTATCGTGGTATCGAGATGAGAAAAAACAGTGTATTCGGTTACCGTGGGAGATCTTGTATTTTCCTCGTTGTGTTGTACACACCGAGAAGTTATATTAGTAATGATATAATCATGATATGCAAGAAGTCAGCAGAGTTCGTAGTACCAATTGTAAAGATGCTTGGATTAACCCCAAGCTGCAACTTCCGATTGGGAAGGAACAAATTCAAAGGGAAAAGTTAGATCCTCAATATGTCGCAGGATTTATTGATGGAGAAGGATCATTTTCGATTAGTATTGGAAAACATAAGACATTGCGTCGGGGTTTTGAAGTCCGTCCGGAATTTGAAATAGAATTACGGAAGGATGATCAAGAAATCTTGGAGCGAATACTTATAACTATCGGGATTGGAAAAATATATGATTGCTCGTATGAGCGATATGGATGGTTTCCACATGCAAAGTATAAGATTACGAGCATCTGGGACCTCAGAGAATATTTGTTTCCGCTTCTTGATAAGAATCCTTTACAAGCGAAAAAGAAAAAATCCTATTTACTTTTCAAACAGATTGTTCTTATGGTTTGCACCAAGGAACATTTGTCTGATGAGGGATTTAATAAGATTGTAAATCTTCGCGACGAGCTTAGGGCTCTAGGGAAGAAAGCTAAAACTTATCATGGCATGGTAAGTGAATTCGATAAAAAATCGAATAAGCAACCTTTGGAAAACGCGAGGGTGCGGGAAAACCGCTTGCCCCGTGTTGAAGAGAATTATAATGGTAACATTATAACACATCAAATACCGCCCGTCAACCCAAGGGAGTCGGAGGTGCCCGAAGTCTCGCCTCGTGCGGGCCTACGGCAAATTCGATGACAGGGGGTAAGTCGTAACAAGGCACGGGTAGCGGAAGCTGCTCGTGGAATATTTCAAGGAATCAACCGCTTTTCAGGCTTCGGCCTGACTAGCTTATAGTCGATATGATCGCAAGATCATGGGTGATCGCTCTACAATCATAAATGTGAGCGCTTAGCCGGGAACGAATCCCGGCACCACATGGGAGGTCTCAATTGAACCTCTCATGGGCGAACGGAACAAAATAGAGTGCGCTAAATGAGTAAAACACCACCTTCACGGGTGGTTTTTTACTACTTGACAAAATGGCTATAAATATGATACAATATAGCCTGCCAAATTCGGATGCCAAGTGGTGTCCTTTGTAAAGTTCAATCAAAAAACAAGAAAGAAAGGATCAAATGAAAATCTTCAGTGAGTTTGCTCGCTTCGTGGTGGTCTCCATTTGGGTGGCCATCTACGGAGCGTGGATTAAAATTGTGGCCCAAATGGCGGACGACGAGCTTGAGGAGATCAAGTTGCGTCAAAATGAGCTCGAGGTTCGAACGAGTCGGATCGAGTTAAGACAGGCTCATCGGGACGAAAAGCTCGAGCGCCTGCGAGCGCTTCGACGAGAGCACGAACCACCGCCTAAAACTAAACTGGTGGCGACGGGATCGCAGCTCCAAGCAGGAGACGTGTCGTGAACTTTCACCTGTTCACGCGCCGCCGGCCGGTTGGTCTTATTGTGGTTAACCCGCTCGGTGTCCCGTCGGTTGAACGACCGATGTCGCCAACGAAGGTCGTCGTAATCCTCTGTGTCTTGCATGTCTTGGCTGGTCTGGCCATCCTTGCATTCCTGTGGATTGTG
>JAPLZI010000007.1:0-10399 GCA_026395095.1 Candidatus Tayloriibacteriota bacterium | reverse complement strand
GGAGTGATCGAGTTACATGGGGGCGTCGGAGTTCATGCCGGCGCCCTTTTCAGTTCCCGGCAATTGAAATATAGTTGGGGTGTGTGGATCAAAAAAGTTCATTACAGGGGCACGTGGCGGAATTGGTATACGCTTGCGTCTCAGAAGCGCATCCCGCAAGGGTTGAGGGTTCGAGTCCCTCCGTGCCCACAAAAACTGGAAATTTACATGTTTTTCTGCTAGATTTCTCTAGACGTCCTGAACGCTCGGTTTGATCTTCGCTTGCGCGCATAGCTCAGTTGGTAGAGCACACCACTGATACTGGTGGGGTCCTAGGTTCGAATCCTAGTGCGCGCACATTGAATTATTACCTACAGTATGCTACTTTTTAGTTATGAAGAATATCATTCAATTCCTTATTTCAAATGAAGACAACACCTATACGGCTGAAGGTGTTAATGTTCCTATTGTCACTGAAGGTAAGACATTTGAAGAATTAAAGATAAATATTCTTGATGCTGTAAAACTTTTCTTCAAAGGCGAAAATTCGGCGTCACTTGGTTTTGGCCCAATGCCGTCGATTCTTACCAGCTTTGAACTCCCGTCAAACCTCTATGGGAGCAATGCTTAAGACTTTATCTGGGAAAGATGTTATCAAAATACTTAAAAGTTTTGGTTTTGTTGTCCATGACCAGACTGGAAGCCACATCAAATTACGCAGAGTTATGTTTAGTGTGAACCAGACATTAATAATTCCCAGTCACAATCCTATAGCAAAAGGCACCCTAAAAGGGATTCTCAATCAAGCCACGAAATATATTACTCAATCAGATCTACTACCACACTTTTATAATAAATAAGTGAAGACAAATTCGGCCACTCATTAAAAGTGTTATAATTGCATCATTATGAACACCAAAACCACTCCGAAGGATTTCTTCCTTCACCTTGGCGCAACGGTCGCGCTTTATGCCGCCGCTGTCGCCCTTATCAATCTCTCTTTTAATATTATCAATTATCTGGAACCGGATGCTCTAGCGTCGTACTTTTATTCTGGATCGATCGCCTGGCCGATCTCGATGCTCATCGTTCTCATTCCGCTTCTCTATGTGCTCGAATGGCTGCTCGTCCGCGACATCCGTCTCATTCCTGAAAAGAAGGATCTCTGGATCCGCAAGTGGCGCATATATCTGACGCTCTTTCTGGCTGGTGCTACCATCATAGGTGATCTTATTGTTCTCATAAATACATATCTCTCTGGTGAGGTGACCTCTAGATTTATCTACAAGATACTCGCCATTCTGATCATCTGCGGCGCCATCTTCGCGTACTACCTCCTAGCCAGAATCACCGAAGAAGAGAAGGGTAGAGCGGCTCGCAAGACTGTGGCTGTAGTCGGCCTCGTCCTAGTTATCATCGCCATCATCGCAGGTTTTGTTATCGTCGGCTCACCATCGAAACAGCGCGCGTTGCGCTTCGACAGTCAGCGCGTGAATGACCTGCAGAGTATCCAATGGCAAGTTATAAACTTCTGGCAAAGGAAAGCGACTCTGCCGACAGAGCTTGCCGAAGTTAAGGATTCGATTTCTGGCAACATCGTTCCGAGCGATCCAGATACCGACAAGCCGTACGAATATGCGATAACAGGCAAGAATACATTCGAGCTTTGCGCGATGTTTAGCCTGCCGACGCCTGATCTGAAGGGCCGCGGCGCTTATTATGGAGGCGGTATGGGTGGTGCCTATTATGACACTTCCGCGTACAAGAACGGTGCCGATGATATCTGGAAGCATGAGACTGGCCGGACTTGTTTCAAGAAAGTCATAGATCCGACGCAGTATCCGCCGAATAAGCCAGTATCTAATATATATTAATTGAAGCAAGAGGCAAGAAGAAGGAGGTGGGGTTCGTGACACGCGTCGGGTTCTGCAGAACCCGCGCTACATCTCGGAATTTTCCTGCTGGAAAATTCCTGCGAAGTGTCACTCACCCCACCTCCTTCTTCTTGCTTGATTCATAAAATGTTATAATACCGCTATGCAGAAAAGCATGTACGCTATTCGCGACAATTCGCTGTTTCTCGACCTGGCCCAAGGTCCGGAGGCTTTGTCAGTGCGCGAATTGACCATGCTCCTGCTTATTACAGGCACGACCAAGGAGAATATCCTCGAGATGACGAATCGCATCATTCGCGACTATGGCGAGAGGAATATTTTCGCTGAGAAGGATCCGGAGAAGCTTTCCCGTGATCTCGACATTCCTATCGTCAAGGCCTGTCAGATTATCGCTGCAGGGGAACTCGGACGGAGGCATTATGACAAGACCGAGACCGGCTTTACGACCATACGCAATGCCCAGGATGTTTTTGATTATTTGACCTATATGCGCAATCTGCCGAAAGAGCACATGAGAGGTTTGTATCTGAATAGTCATGGCCGCATCATTCGGGACGAAGTCATTTCCATCGGCACTATAAACTCCAACATCATCCACCCACGGGAAGTTTTTCATCCAGCCATAGCGTCGAATGCCACTGCCGTCGTCATCGCGCACAACCATCCTTCGGGCGAAGCCACTCCTTCCGCCGAAGACATAGAGATTACCAAACAGCTTGCTGAGGCAGGGAAGATCCTCGGCATAGCTTTACTAGATCACGTCATCATCACCAAAGACGCTTTTGCGAGCGTGAATGCCAGTTACTAGATGAACAGAGATTATGCGTTTGTGTCGCCCTCGCTCGAGGGTGTATTGAGTCATGAATCATTAGTGTACGAAGGGATCCGCCGACCGGTGGAAATTCTCCGGGCCCTAGACGGGCCGGCTGCTGATTCGGTGAGTCCTAAAAAGCCTCATCATAATAAAGTTCTGGAACGATACTTTTACGATCTTTATGGCGTGTTCATGAAGAAATTCTCGGGGTTCGTTCTGGAATCAACCATCTCAATACCCGAAACGGTAAGGTTGCAGGCCATGCTCCAGGAAATGATCAAAATCAAGAAACTGATGGCCAATCGATAGAAAAGTATTATACTGTGGGAATGAGGGCAAAAGACTATTTTCTGGGTAAAAGAATAGCCGTTATAGGTATTGGTCCGCATGGCGAGATGCTTTCTGATATAAAATTCCTGGTAAAAGCGAATGCCTTGGTGTCGGTCTATGACATGCGGAGTGAGGCTAGATTGATCGGCCATCTTTCGTCTCTGCGTTCATTCGGGCTAGCCAATCAAGTTCTCAGCAGTATTCCTGCCGGCGATCTCATGGACATGGATCTCATCATTCTGTCACATGATTACCCGAGGAATTCCTCATTCTTGGCGGAAGCTCGCAAGAACGGCATAGAGATAGAATATCCGGAAACGCTTTTCTTGAAACTTGCGCCGCCGGTTTCCGTGATCGGCGTCATGGGGGCTTGCGGCAAGGCGACGGTCATCTCGATGCTGGCGCCGATGCTGGAAGACGCCTGTGCCAAGAATAATCAGCTTTGCGTGACGCTGGATCCGGAAAGTGAAGACGGAATCATTTCTCATCTCAAAAAAGTGAAGACCGGAGATATCGTGGTCATGAGAGTAGTCCCAAAAATGATGCCAGAGATCACTGCTCTAAAGTGGAGCCCGCAAGTCGCGGTCTTTACGACGATTCCTTCGGAGATTTCATTCAAGGAATCTGCTTTTGAGATCATTGGTTATCAGACTTACAACAATTATGTGATCGGCAATGATTTGACCATCGACGCGGTGCGTTCTTCCGGATTCCAGTCAAAGGCTAAAATGCTCCGCACCAAGTCGGCGATAGTGCCCGAAGATTGGCTGCCAAATGCTCGGACGCCTCATGATAGGGAAAATGCGGCGCTGGCTCTCGAAGCGGCGCGGATCTTCAAAGTTTCAGACGAAGTGGCTATGGCGGTTCTATCGGAGTGGAAGCCGTTGAAAGGCCATCTGGAGCTGGTGAAAAAACTCAAGAACATAGAATTTGTGAACGATTCGGCTTCAACGAGTCCGATATCGACTGTGGCGAATATGGCGGTTTTGTCAGCGAATAAAAATCTGGTTTTGATCTTCGGTGGGGCTGATCAGGGTTCGGATTATGGGGCATTTTATGCGGCGGTAAAAGAATATATACATACGCTGGTGGCTATTCCGGGAAGCGGGACCTTGAAGGAGCGGCCGGCTCTGCGAAGAATGGAAAATGTTACGGTACTATCGGCGCCATCTCTGGAGGAAGCAGTGAGGCAGGCGAGAGATCATGCGAAGAAGGGGGACAAAGTCTTATTCAGTCCGGCTTTTGAAGCTTGCGGTATTGATGCTTCTAGGAAAGAGCGGGGGGAGAGATTTGTGAGGGCGGTGAGGGCGTTGTAGGCAGCACCAGAACATCACTCCCGCAGAACTCAACTGCTGTATCGATTTTGTGCCTAAAGAATAACCATAATATGATGGCTCCCGCTGGGAATGTTCTTCGGGAGTGATGTTCCGGTGCTGCCAATTAGTTATCCCCACACAAACTCCACCTAACAACCATTCCACCATGGTATTATATGGCTAATGAGCCGGCTAAAGACAAGCTACGGAGTAGTTGTAATCATAGGAATACTGCTTGTTTCTTCGTCTCAATTCACATATGCAGAGAGTGTAACCTCCTCCCCATCACTCTGGGAGAGAATAGTCTCATTTTTTGACTTTTCCTCCACCCCTGCAGCCACGATAGCTTCACCAGTATTCCAGACAACCTCTACCACACAAGCTCTACCTACAGTAGTTAAACCACCAGAAACTGAGACTTACACTAAGACCGAAGTACAGACACTCGTAAACCAAGCCATATCATCTGCATTAGCTAGATTTAGACAGACTCTACCCATACAGGAGTCTAGTATCGTATCCCAGAACACTCCATACCAGAGTATCACTCAACCCCTAGACTCTCCCTCCTACCAATCCATAGCTGCAGTAGGACAGACCATGTCTACAGGTTCTGGTCTATCAGAACTTCGTTCTGATATCACTGCTGGGAGGATTCCAATCTCTAGTGGTACTCTCACCGACTCATCATTCTCTGGAGCTGCGACTATTACTTCGGGATCTGCTGCTGTGTCCACCTTATCAGTATCAGGAACAGGCACTACCACCGTTAGTGGTTCTCTCACTGTAGGTTCTTCTACCCCCTGGGGTAATCCTCTCTTCCTCGTTGGAACATCTTCTCCTAATTTTTTCATAGATCGAAATAGTGGTTTGGTTGGCATTGGTACTTCGAATCCAAATTCTGGTTATGCTCTAACTGTTCAAAACCCCTCCTCAACTATAACGGGTATTAATCTAACTGACAGTGCCGGAATACAGTATGGCAATATAAGTGGGTTTAATATAAATGTAAAAGGTAGTTATGTTTTTCCTTCAGGTCTTACTGGTCTTGAAATGGCCTTTGTTTCCGGTCGTTATGCTTATGTCTCGGATGCAGATGGAGGTGCGTTTATAATTTTTGATGTTACAGATCCGGCTAATCCTGTCCTTATCTCTCGTACAACTACTTCGGGATTTGGAGGTGTTCACGGAGTTTTTGTTCAGGGTCCGTATGCGTATCTTGCTCGACGTAATTTGCCTTTCGTAGTTGCAGATATCTCCAATCCCACTTCACCTACTGTCGTTGGCCAGGTGACTCTTTCCGTAGGAGGAGTTAATGGCACCCGTGGTATATCTGTACAGGGTCACTATGTATATCTTTCTGTTAATAACAATCTCATAGCTATTGATGTTTCCAATCCTGCTGCTCCGGTACAAGTCGGGGTTCTTAATGATGTCACCAACCTCAACGGTGATCCTTCAGTAGTCGTTCAAGGTCGTTATGCATATGTCATAGCAGCTGCAGGTCCAATACTGAGTGTTATTGATATTTCCAATCCTACCAGTATGGTTCTCGTTGGACATGTAACACTCGGGGCACTTGCCAGTGTGAATTCCTCAATTGCTGTTTCCGGTAAGTATGCCTATATTGCAGGAAAGGACACGTTATTTATCGCTGACATTTCGAATCCAGCAAGTCCGGTTCTCGTTTCCACACTGACTGACACTACAAATTTTGCCGCATCCAGCAGATATTTCATTTCTGTCTCAGGTCATTATGCATATACGGTAGGAAACAATGTCACTATAACCGACATAACAAATTCCGCGAGTCCTGTCATTGTCACTTCTAAAAATTTATATAACACAAGCTTGCGCGGAGTTACAATGTCTGGCCGGTATCTCTATGTGGGAGTGTATGGCGAAGGACATTTCGATATTGTGGATACAGCTGGACTTGATGTTCCAAACGCATCAATAGGAAATATACAATCAAGTGATATGACAATATGGAATAATATGGATATTGGAAATAATTTAAATGTCCGAGGTGGTCTCACTATTGGCAATGGGGGCATTTCCTCAATTGGCCCGCTCTCTGTTTCTGTTGCCTCTACCAGTCAAACAAGTGCAATCTCAGCATATTTCCAAGGTCGTGTTGGCATCGGTTCAACTACACCATGGGGTCAACTTTCAGTAAATCCGAACGCTCTTGGCTCTGGTGTTCCCGAATTTGTGATCGGCTCATCCACCGCGACGCATTTTGTCGTTGATGGTGCTGGACGTATTGGAATCGGCACGGCATCACCGTTGAGGGTACGCCAACAAATGCAAGTTGGTCTCCAATGTCAATCGGTCTCAATCCAGTAAACAACTCGACTACGAATGGGGGATATTATAACCGTGGTATTGATCTCATACTCTATAACAAAATTGCTTCAGGAGTTACCAATTCTGGAAACATAATGGGAATCCAAAATTCTGTTTATCGTAACCATGTTTATGCAGGAGACACGGGAACCCTTGATTCAATGTATGGATATTACAGTGAATACGGGCATATTTCTAAAGATAGTTCAGCACCTGCAACGACTAATATGTATGGAATGTATTTATATCCCAATGCAAGATCGGGTCTTGTTACAAATATGTATGATCTGTATATCAACAGTGTGAATACTATAGGTAGAACAGATACATTGACTAATCACTGGTCAATCTATCAAGCGGATACTACTTCAAAAAACTATCTTGCGGGTAAGACTGGTGTCGGTAGTACCACTCCCTGGGGTCTGCTTTCTGTAAATCCAACCGCCCTCGGCTCTGGTGTTCCAGAATTTGTAGTTGGCTCGTCCACCGCGACGCACTTTGTGGTGAATGGGGCGGGGAATGTTGGAATTGGGACATCAAATCCGGGGGCAAGATTAGATATTCAAAGTTTAAATGGAGCGTCAGGTAGTCTGATTCTTTCTGAAGCAGGTCGTGGTGCAAAACTTGTAGGTGAGGGTGACGGTGCAGGTGCTGGTGCATTTTCTATTCAGACGCTCATAGGTAGCACATATACTGAAAAGTTCAGGATACTTTCCACCGGCAACGTCGGTATCGGGACGGCAGCACCACTTTCAAACCTTCAGGTGAATGGGGGCTCAAATCTGCCTGGCACTCTTACGATTTCAACAGCTAGCGTTCAGGGTGCAGTTGTTGGAAATATAGACTTTTATAATTCAATATCTCCTGCAGCGACAACTACTCGAATCAGCGCGATAACAAGAAGCGATGATTCGAGATATTCCGCTCTTACCTTTAATGGTAAGATTTACCCATCGGCAACGATGTCGGTATCGGGACGACTTCGCCTACTGCTACTCTCGCTGTTGAACAAACCGGCACAGCGATTCCTTTTGTGGTATCCGATCAAGGCACCTCAACACCATTCTTGACTGTTGCGGGAAATGGAAATGTGGGAATTAAAACTCAATCACCAACTGCAGATTTATCTGGTCCCAGTAATTTTGTTATTAATAATACATATTCATCAGGAAATGGTGATGTAACTTTAAATGCACAAGGTGCTAATGCTAATGTTTATTTGAAGACAAATGGCAGTAATGCTTGGACTGTTTATTCAAATCTATTCTACGGTCCTTCTGCTGCAACTATTGGTAATTTTACAAATCCGTTAAGAGGTTATTACACTGATGGAACCGTTTATTTTATGGATGCCGCTGGCGGAAATATGGATGTCGGACTAGCGCGTAATTCAGCTGGTGTTTTAAGAGTTAGTAACGCTAGTACAGGTATGGGAACCTTGATAGCAAATTCCGTCGGCATCGGCACCACCTCCCCCTACGCCAAGCTATCAGTGGTAGGTACAGTCGTAGCCACCGACTACCACGCCACATCATCTACACTAGGTTATCAGGCAGACAACCTCCTAGGTGGACTAACCACACTCTCTACTGACGCTAGCGGTAACATCATCCGTACTCCATCAGACATAAACTTGAAGGAAAACGTAGTTCCTTTGACTAATTCCCTAGATAAGCTACTAAAGCTACAGGGAGTCTCCTATGACTGGAAAGACAAGGAAAGATTCGGTAATACCAAGGAAATAGGCTTCGTAGCCCAACAGGTAGAATCCATAGTACCTGAAGTTGTAAAAGGCGGCTCCTACAAATCACTTAACTACGGCAACATGGTCGCCCTAGTCGTAGAGGCTGTGAAGGAGCTCAACCAGAAGGTTACTGACCTCCAGACTCAAATGAAGGACTTTGTGTTTGATAAACTCACTGCAAAAATCGCATATGTGGATGAGGCGAATATAAACAACCTAAATGTTGGTAAGATCAGGACAAAGAGCGGTATTGAAATCGGAGACAGTATCTGTGTGGACAACGTCTGTGTCAGTAAAGATAAATTCAAGGAGATGCTCTTGAATGGTGGGGGAGTCACCTATGGTTCAGCAGCAGATCAGATGAAGGGTATCAATCCATTATTGAATACTGTCACAACTACTGATACATCTGCTCCAGCCACGACAACTCCGACGACGATTGAAACCGAAACAGTTGCTTCAACTACTCCTGTTACTTCCACTACTTCAACAATTGAAACCATTGAAGCTACAACCACTCCAGCAGTTGTTCCAACGCCGGTTCCAGCTCCAGAACCAGTCGTAATTCCAACTTCTCCTAGCACAACAGAGACTGCTTCGAGCACAAGTGAGTGATGTTTCTTCTGCCTGAATAACTACTCTCCGCAAATCATACAGATAACTGCGCCATTGAATTCATGGCCTAGAGCGGCGGCTTTCATGAGTCCAGCTACGGACAGTGCGCTATTCGTGGAGATTTCTAGACCGGTATGTTCTAGAACCAGATCCTGTGCTGCCTCGATCTCATCATTCGTCACCGTCCAACCCCGTCCGCCAGTTTTCTTTATGAGCGGAACGAGTTTGTCTTTGCGATGAGCGACCTTGTCTACGATCGCGTCAGCTATGGATGCTTCGTCCGGCCCATCGTAGGATTCGAATGCGTCCACCATCGGGTGACATGAAGATGTCTGAACGATGTGGACTTGAATGGCGGATTTATTGTCTAGGAAATATTGAGCGAGCGCCTCTGCCGTCGTTCCCGAAGAAGTCCCCACGAATACAGTGCCGGCCTTGCCCGACTGCATGAGCTCAATAGCTAGGGATTCGTAACCGATCATGGCTGTGTCGTCTGTTGATTGGCGGAGGCTCCGATAACCGTCGGTCACGGCTTGGGTCAGTGCCTGGATCGGCCGCTCTTTTACTAGAACGCGGATATGATCGTCGGCTAACTCTTTTAGTCTTTCGGCTTTGTGAGGTGCGGCGTTAAGTCCGATGTATACATCAAGCTTGATAGGTTGGCTGGACTTTTTTGAGTTTAATTCTTTTGTATAAAGAGCGGCGGCTAGTCCAGCATTGCCTGAAGAGGAAATAGCAAAACTGTGGTCGCCGTTTTTAACATAGTGGTCGATCATGACGGGGATGGATCGGCCTTTGTGCGAACCATATGGATGGAGGTCTTCTCGTTTGAAGGATAATCCGCCGGATATACCGATGGCTTTGCCGAGCTGGTTGTATTGCTCTGTGGGAGTTATTGAGGCCATGTGTCGTTGCTATACTAGCTCAAATTCGCTATCATTGGAAGACGGTCAAGTGCCGTAATGTGACATAATAATTATCTAAAATGATCCAAAAAACTGGAGAAGCGGCGAATACCAAGTGTGTTTGCCCGGAATGTAAAAATACGATAGATCTCTCGCGCTACCCGAATCTGGTGGTTGGTATGATCGTGGAATGCAATCACTGTGGGATGACTTTGCTAATTAAGGAGATTGTGAATGGGGATGTGAGGACGGAGATAGTTGATGAGGGGAAGTAGATCAGCACCAGAACATCATCCTGGAAGAACTCCATTGCTATACCAATTTCGTGCCTAAAGTACATTGTTTGTATTGATTCTCCCGCTGGGAATGTTCTTCCAGGATGATGTTCTGGTGCTGCCATAGTTATCCCCACACAAACTCCACCTAACAACCATTCCACCATGGTATTATAT
>JAPLZI010000048.1 GCA_026395095.1 Candidatus Tayloriibacteriota bacterium | reverse complement strand
TGTATGCGGGTCTCGGTCGAGGTACTAATAATGGAGATGTGTATGTATATAATGGTTCGTCCTGGTCATTATCAAAAGATTTTGGAGCTAGTATAGACGCAATAAAGGCTCTTGCAACCTACAATGGCAAACTCTATGCTGGGTTAAGCGAAAGCGCGGGTGATGGAGATATTTGGGTGTACGACGGATCCAATTGGACAATTTCCGAGGATAATGACAGTACGCTTAAAAAAGTTGGAAGTATGACCGTCTATAACGGCAAGCTATATGCTGGTATCGGTGGTGATGGAAGTACAAAAAATTCGGAGATTCATGTCTTCGATGGAAATACCTGGTCAATTGCGTCGAACTTCCAAGCAAACACATTTGAAAACATTGCTGTTACAGGTGTTAACTCAATGGCTGTATATAACAATCGACTTTACATGGGTACTGGTGATTTGAATGGTCAAGGTGATGTCTATGTATTTGATGGTTATAATTGGTCCAAATCAAGAAACGAAACATCATCACAGCGAAACCCTGCTCTAACTGTATATAACGGCAAACTTTATTCAGGTTCAGAAAGTAGTAATCCCAACGAGGCTAAAATTTGGGTTTACTATGAGCGTGAGGAATCCCAGCTTGCGAACAATAATTTTAAAAATATCGGTGCCTGGCAGGAGCAATATCAGAACCTGACAAAGAATTTGACCGTGATGGGGAATGTTGGAATTGGGACGACTTCGCCTTACACCTCTCTCGCGGTTGCAGGCGCTAGTGGTGTGCTCGCCAATATATTTACAGCGACATCGACGACCGCGACGTCGACATTTACTGGCGGTGCAACGTTTGCTACAGGTGGGGGAAATGTCGGCATCGGGAGAACGGTTCCATTGGTAACATTAGATGTGAATGGAACTACATTTATTAATGCGACGAATGATGGTAGCACAGGGGCAAAATTGGTAGTCGGAGGAAGTGGAACAACAATTTATACGCCTGGCACTATATGGGCAGCAACTAACTACATAGGTTCTAATGATACAAGCTTAAATAGAGCCCTCGTGGGAGGAGGATCTGTTCTAACCACAAGTGTTCCAATTCAATTAGTAAATTCCGGTCCCATTCTTTCTTTCTATAGTGCAAACACTATTAAGGTGCTTCAGGGTGATAACCTAACAATAGGTAATCTTATGGCTGGTACTATATATGGTGGTACAACAACTAATGCGATTTTGACTTTGGCTGGAACAGCAAATGGTTCACCATCGGGGGCTAACATAGTTTTGAATGGTACAGGACAGGGCTCCGTCGGCATCGGCACGACCTCCCCCTACGCCAAGCTATCAGTGGTAGGTACAGTCGTAGCCACAGACTACCACGCCACATCATCAACACTAGATTATCAGACAGACAACCTCCTAAATAGTATAACCACACTGTCTACAAACATAAACAATAACATCATACGTACTCCATCAGACATAAGCTTGAAGGAAAACGTAGTTCCATTGACTAATTCCCTAGATAGGCTACTAAAGCTACAGGGAGTCTCATATGACTGGAAAGACAAAGAAAGGTTCGGTAATACCAAGGAAATAGGCTTCGTAGCCCAACAGGTAGAATCCATAGTACCTGAAGTAGTGAAAGGTGGCTCCTACAAGTCACTTAACTACGGCAACATGGTCGCCCTAGTCGTAGAAGCTGTGAAGGAGCTCAATACTAAGGTAGACGCTATCTCCACCAGACTCGACTCCATTCAGGAATCCCTGAAGAACATGGTCTTTGACAGATTCACGGCGAAAATTGCCTACATCGATCAGATCGATGTGAAGAAACTCAACGCTGTGGATGCGAGCTTTAGTGGGGTAGTTACGAATGACGCAGATGTTTTATTTAATAAGGGCACTCACTTTAGTAGTGATGTTTGTGTAGACAATGTCTGTGTTACCAAGGATCAATTCAAGGCCATGCTCTTGCAGGGCGGAGCTACAACATATGGTAGTGCTGCTGATCAGATGAAAGGAATCAATCCACTTACAGCTAACCTTATTCAGGCCACTACACCCACAGAAGGTGTTCCTACTACAACACCAACCATAGCAACCACGACAACTCCGATTGAAACAGCCACCTCAACTACTGAAGCAATCGTTACTCCAATTCCAGTGGAGTCGACCCCAGCACCAGTAGCATCAACATCTACACCTGCGGTAACAGAAACACCTGTTATTGTCCCAGAGCCTGTTGTTACCCCTGTTTCTCCTAGTCCTACAGACGCCGCCACAAGCACGGCTAATTAGAGATTGCGGAACATAAGGAAGCATTATCCAGAGGAACATTCCCAGCGGGAGCCATCAGCCTACCGTTATTCTTTAGGCACAAAATCGATACAGCAGTGGAGTTTCTCGGAGTGATGTCTTCCTACTATTCTGCGATATACCCTTGATTTAGAGCCGTAAATATGCTACAGTCCGCCGACTATGATATCCCGCACCCCCGAATCCCGCCGACAAACCGGCCGAGCCGATGAAAAGATCATCGTCAAAGGAGCCCGCACACATAATCTCAAGAACATTACCGTCGAGATGCCCAGAAACGCTATGATAGCTATCACTGGTCTATCCGGTTCTGGTAAATCCTCGCTCGCATTCGATACTATCTTTGCTGAAGGTCAACGCAGATATGTAGAATCCCTTTCTGCATATGCCAGACAGTTTCTACACAAGCTTCAGAAGCCCGATGTAGATGAAATATCAGGATTGTCGCCGGCTATTTCCATCGACCAAAAATCCCGTTCCAATAATCCTCGCTCTACTGTCGCAACTATCACCGAAATATACGACTATATGCGCATATTATTCGCGCGTGTAGGAAAACCACATTGTCTCACCTGTGGCCGGGAGATTCACCGCATATCTAAAGAAGAAATCCTAGAAACAATATTAAAGACTATTACAGACAGAACCGGCCGCGCCAAGAAGGTTTTTGGAGTAAAGATAACTGATGCAAAAATACGAATTTATGCGCCTGTAGTTGTTGGCAGAAAGGGCGAATATTACCAGATGCTCTATGATCTCCTAGGCAAAGGCTACGATCGTGTCCTCATAGATGGTAAGTCACATCGTCTCCGTGAGCAGATCATTCTGGAGAAAAATAAATCTCACGACATAGATGTTATGGTTGATGAAATATTCGTCAGTGAATTCCAGGAGGAGAAACAGATCGAGAATGCTCGCGAACGACTGTCTGAGGCACTTGAGCGAGCCATAAATGAAGCTGGTGGACTCATCAAGCTCGAATATCCTGGTGAAACGAAGCTCATGTCGGTGAAATTCATGTGCCCATATGACGGATTTTCGTATCCGGAGATCGAGCCGCGTTTGTTTTCATTCAATTCTCCGTATGGTGCCTGCGCCGCTTGCAATGGGCTCGGTACTGAAAGCATATGGTCTGATGCTCCGTGTCCGGTTTGCAAAGGAGTGCGTCTGCGCCCCGAGGCTTTGCAGGTCAAAATAGATGGCAAGAATATAGTAGATGTTACTAGTCTTTCGATCGAGCGTGCTATGCCGTATTTCAGGGATATAAAACTCACACCAGCCGAAAAGGAAATAGCCAAGGTAGTGCTAAAGGAGATCGGCGCCAGACTTTCATTCATGGTCAATGTTGGTATCGAATATTTGTCACTCAATCGCCGTGCCAGCACACTCTCCGGAGGCGAAGCCCAGCGAATTCGTCTGGCTTCACAGCTCGGATCTGGCCTCGTGGGAGCTTTATATGTTCTCGATGAGCCGACCATCGGACTTCACCAGCGAGACAACGATCGTCTGATAAAGACCTTGCTGCATCTGCGTGACCTAGGGAATACTATATTAGTAGTAGAGCATGACGAGGACACCATGTTCTCATCTGATTACATTATTGACATCGGTCCGGGCGCCGGTATTCATGGCGGTAAAGTCGTCGTTTCAGGTTGGCTCGATGAATTGCTTACGGCCAAAAAGAATCCGTCCGGGTCGCTCACACTCGCATATTTGCGCGGCGAAACGAAGATAGATATACCACTCCGTCGCCGCGAGCCAAAGGGTAAAATTATGATCCGCGGCGGTAGTATTTTTAATATTAAGGATTTAAATGTGGATATTCCGCTTTGCTCGCTAAATGCGATTACCGGTGTCTCTGGATCAGGGAAGTCATCGCTCATGTATGAGATTCTCTACAGGAATTTGCAGGCTCGGTTCGAATCCCGTCATCGGACGAATGAGGCTATTAATTGTAAATCTTTTGCTGGTTCTGAATATGTCGGCCGCGCTATTCTCATCGATCAGTCGCCGATAGGTCGCACACCCAGGTCAAATCCGGTTACATATACAGGAGCATGGACGCATGTTCGCGACATGTTTGCCGCGGAGCCGGAAGCACGCGCTCGAGGCTGGGGACCTGGAAGGTTTTCCTTCAATCGTCCAGGCGGCTGCTGTGAAGCCTGTGAAGGTAATGGTGAAATTGCCGTTGAGATGCACTTCCTACCGACTGTCTATGTGACTTGTGATATTTGCAACGGTAAACGCTTTATGAAGGAGACACTCGATGTTAAGTATCGCAAGAAGAGCATTTACGACATTCTAGAGATGACGGTTGAGGAGGGCCTAGAATTTTTCGAGGATATTCCGGCTATATATGATCGGCTTAAGACTCTTCTGGAAGTTGGGCTAGGCTATCTGAAGCTCGGTCAATCGGCGACGACTCTATCTGGCGGCGAAGCTCAACGCGTCAAGATTTCATCAGAGCTGTATCGTGCGCATGTTCAGAAGACTATATATCTGCTCGATGAGCCTACTGTTGGGTTGCATTATGAGGATGTTCGCAAGCTCATAGATATTCTGCAGAAGTTGGTTGATAAGGGGAACACTGTCGTGGTCATTGAGCACAATCTAGATGTTATTAAGAATGCTGACTATATTATAGACATCGGGCCAGAGGGTGGGGAACATGGTGGTGATTTGGTCGCAAAGGGAACGCCGGAGGATGTGGCTAGGAATGAGAAGTCGTACACTGGCAAGTACCTGAAGCGGGCTTTAAGGAAATAGGGAAACTCAAAAAGGGAATATAAATAAAAGGAAATGTTACGAGTCTAACTAATATATTCTAGCTTCCTGCCCGGTTGACACGCCAACCCCTAAAAAACCTTATTGACAGTGTGAATTTAAATGTGTGGTTATTAACGCCTCAATAGAGAGCTAGTTTTGCAATAATAAAATATGTAAATAGTTTCAGTACCGATATTTTAATCTACCAAAATATCCTTATGCCACCTCACTATATTTGTCCATTATTTTATTGTAACTGTCAATAAGGTTTATGAGCAGATAGAGCAAGGTGTGCGTCGGCTACACCAGATATCGCATGGTTATACCATATATGGTATAACGACCATGAATTAAGCCCAATTATTCCCGCGTCGAATCCTTATGAGATCCCTATGAAAAAAATGAAATCAAATCAGCTCACAAAACTAAAACTACCAGACGCGCCCGGAATCTACATCTTCCGAGATGTGCGGAAGCGGCCGCTCTATATCGGTCGCGCCACGTCGCTCCGCAATCGCGTCAGGAGTTATTTTCGTGCGGATGTGATCGAAGGTCGCGGCCCGAGGATCGTAGACATGGTGACAAAATCGCGTACTGTGACCTGGGAAACCTGCGACTCAATTCTTGAAACAATCCTACTAGAGGCAGAACTAATCAAGAAATATCAACCTTACTACAACATCGATGAGCGCGATGATAAAAGCTCACTGTATGTGGTGATAACTGATGAACCGTGGCCGCGAGTTTTCCTCGCTCGGGCTCGTGATCTCGATCAGCAGATCAAGAATGACACACTCATTAAGGATAAAAAACTACCATTCAAAATGAAAAAGAAATTTGGACCATTTCCAGACTCTACCCTGATCAAGGAAGCTCTGAAGATTCTACGTCGTCTTTTTCCATTCAGAGATAAGAAGGCTAATGATCCTAGACATGAAGCCTTCTACCAAGCCATCGGACAATCACCAGACAGACTGCTTCGAGATTACGGCGGCGATAAAGAAATTGCTCGGCAAAATTATCTCGAAACTATCAGATATTTGATACTATTTTTCCAAGGAAGGAAGGGAAGCCTAGAGGCACAGCTAAAGCGTCAGATGAAGGCCTATGCAAAGGAACTAAGATTCGAGGAAGCTGATCAGGCCAAAAAACTTCTTTACGCCCTCGATCATATTAACGACATTGCACTGATCAAACGCGAGGCAGCCAGCATTCAGTTTAATAATAAAAAGCAATTCCGAATGGAGGCCTATGACATCTCTCACCTCGGTGGCTCCGAAAACGTCGGCGCGATGGTTGTATCGATAAATGGACAACCGACGCCGGCTGAATATCGTAAATTCAAAATCTCCCGCAACAAAAATGACGATATAGCCGGCCTTACCGAAATTCTGTCTAGACGACTGAATCATTCGGAATGGCCGTACCCCGACATGATAATCGTAGACGGCAATAAGACACATGCAAAACGTGCCGAGGAAGTCCTCATGAGCCGCCGCATAAACATTCCTGTTGTAGCAGTTACAAAAGACGAGCATCACAAGGCAGAAACACTAGTCGGCAGTCCAGATATAACAAAAAGGTACCGCCGAGAGGTTATACAGTTAAATGCCGAAGCCCACAGATTTACCATTAAATACCATAGAGCGCGTCGTGGTACAATAATCCCATCATGACTCGCCGCATACGTGTCGGTGTCGTCCGAGGAGGACCTAGCGCCGAATATGATGTCTCATTGAATACAGGTGCCGCTGTTCTATCTGCACTGCGCGACAAATTCGAGGATCGCTATGATCCTGTGGATGTTTTTATTGATAAAGCCGGCCGATGGCATATTTTTGGAAAGGAGATTAGACCCGAGGATAGCCATCATTATTTCGACATAGCCTGGAATGCACTGCACGGAAATTATGGCGAGGATGGCAAGATCCAATCTTTTTTTGAGACACACGGTATGCCATTCACTGGATCTGGCTCCTTGAGTTCGGCCGTTGGCATGAATAAGATTTTGACAAAAAAGGTTCTGAAGGACCACAATATAAAATCGCCATACTGGAAGGAGGCAAGTGCTGATGATATTAGAAATGATATCGATAATGCAGTCGAGGATTTATTTTCAACATTTATTTTACCGGCGATAATTAAGCCGGCTCAAAGTGGTTCATCAGTCGGTGTCTCAATTGTTCGTACAAAGGACGATATAGGTCCAGCGCTCTGGGAGGCTATCAAACATGGAGATCAAATCCTAGTGGAGGAGTTTATTCCTGGAGTAGAGGCAACATGCGGAGTTATAGAAGGATTTCGCGGAGAGGAGCTCTATGCATTGCCTCCCATCGAGATTCGTCCGAGAAATTCATTCTTTGACTACAATGCCAAATACGCCGGAGAATCCGAGGAGATAGTTCCAGGCAGGTTTTCGAGGGAGAAAAAAAGTGCGATAGAGGACCTAGCGCGGAGTGTTCATCGTCTATTGCGCCTAAAGCATTATTCCAGAACTGATTTTATCATTCATCCTCGACGTGGAATTTATGTACTGGAAACAAATACTTTGCCGGGGCTTACGAAAGAGTCTTTGGTGCCAAAAGCCCTGCGCGCAGTTGGCACAGACATTCATGAGCTTATTGACCATGTGATTCGATTGGAGCTTGGTGTATAATCGGACCAAATCTCTTTCATAATGAATATTCGCTCTTTTGATCCACTCACCTGGATTGGTGATATCGTAGCCCGGATTTTTCATCTTGAAAAATTTGGCCGTAAGATGCTCTCAACGAGCGCCAGTGTCCTAGCCTTCATTGTTACAATTTTTTTGGTGCATTTCTATGATTGGGCATTCTATGCCAGCATTCCAGCATGTGCATGGGCACTGTGGAGATATGTCATAAGATATTTTCGCCGCAATTCATATATGTGCGTCAAATGTGGCCGACTCAAGTGTGATACCGCGGGACCCGTCTGTCACGAATGTGAGAAACGGGGACCTAGCATCAACGCTCTATTTGCTGGAATTGATCAGAATCTCGCTAATCTTCGCGAGGCTGTGGCTCTCCATCGTGGTGATGGGTATCCACAGGTACCAACAATTCATGCTCATGAAAGCCATTCTCCCGAAGATTTTCCAGATGATCTTCCGAGAAGTGACAGATAGTTCATTTGATTCCAAAAAAAATGCCCCGGCGGAAACGCTGGGGCATAAATATTTGCATTCAGGCTGGAATCAGGCGATGGCCAACTCTCTTTCACGCAATCCACGTGCTTCCTGCACATAATTGGTGGCCGTCCTCGTAGCTCTGATTGCATCCCATGCAATTGGAATAGTGAAATCGACAGTGAAGAGTCTTGAGTCACTTTGGCTGATAGACCCCGTGTTACCGGAGTCATACGCTGTTACTAGTCTAGCACCAGGAAATGTGTAAAATACAAACGTCGCAGGTTCATTATTCCAAATCCCGTTTTGCCTTGGATAAATTTCCCTAATCGTAGTACGTCTGACTGAGCGCATGATGGCACGGTCACTAACAACCTCATAGAAAAGTCTGGTTAGATACTCAAGATCCTCCGGGTTGGCAATACCTTCGATGCAGGGACAACCGAAGAATTCACCTCGCCTAACGGCCAAGACTGCGCCGTGGCAATCTGATATCACCATGAATCCGACAAATTTTGTTTCATTCATCGCTACTCCTAATTTGAATTTTGATTGTTCATCAAAGGCCAAAAAAATTATACTCCTTTAGTTCGCATGTTCCTAATGAGTTATCAACAGAAAATGTGCGGGGCATTTTCGGAATTTGGTGGCGTCGCCAACCGTAAACGGTTGCGACATCCTACAGGAATATAGTCGTTCGCGGACTCACTCCTTATTCCTGTGGACCCGAGCGGACTCGAACCGCTTGCCTCCGCTTTGCAAAAGCGGCGCTCTACCAGATGAGCTACGGGCCCATGAGCCATGTGCGTGCCTTAATATACACGAGGTATGGTATGTTTGACAATCACTTCACGCAAGATTAGGCTTACTGCAGTAAAGTATCGAGCTCTCATCAAACTCTAGAATTGAACCAAAATTTAGAATGAAAACACTAATGACGGTGGTCTACATATTGTTCGGCGTGCTGAATGCACTGTTCGGTGGGTTATTCATTTCAATTGCGATCAAGAATGACTGGGATGTCGCAAATATCCTGCTTTCAATCCCTTTTTTCGGGACCGCGGTGCTGCTCATGAGAGTGCCTTTCTCCATGAGGAACATCGAGTCAACTTTAGTTCTGATTGTAATGGGTGCAATATTGTTGACGGTCATTGAAATGATCATGAAGGAAGGCTCCGAGTCTGAATTAATTTTGGCTGCGATCGTTATCATTATTACGGCGCTGTTAGTAGCCTTTCTGGATGTCATCCGTTACAAACTGAAATTCGGGCAACATCAACATCCAATAAAATCGCCAACTCTCTGGGCATAATGGGGAGGTAACGCCAGTCAGCAACCATTTCCGTACGCTTTCTATTATCTCCCGATTCACCTCGGGAGTTTTTTGTAGTGGCGTCGCTTCGCTAAAGCTATGCGACATCCTACAGAAATATAGTCGCTCGAGGACTCACTCCTTATTTCTGTGGACCTAGGGGGAATCGGACCCCCGCCTCGGCAATGCGAATGCCGCGTAATACCACTTTACTATAGGCCCTGAGCGAGCAACGTGAATGTTACTACATTCACGCATTGCGAGCGATGGGCATATATGAGCGCAGCGAATATAGGCCCTGAGCGAGCAACTAACTTGTCGGGGTGCCGGGAATCGAACCCGGACCTCACACTCCCGAAGCGTGTATACTACCACTATACTACACCCCGATAAAAAATAGAGTAACAATATTTGCCTCCCAAGTCCATGTGTAGTTGACAAACTGCTAATCGGTATGTTTAAATCAAATTTACATTTTAGCTGTCTGAAAATCTCATAAAAACCAAAAAAGGGACATAACGATGAATACAATCGGCATTATTGTGATTGTGTGAAGGGCACTCGGTGTCATTCTCGGCGGTGCATTCGCGTACGCGGATGGTTTCCTGACAGTTGGACAGATGAAGGCACGCAGTATCCAACAAGGGCTCCCATTCATCGCCCATGGCGGAATGTGGGGCGACCTTCTGATCATCACTCCTCTCATGGGAGTAATCGTCTCCACTTATGGGGGAGGATGGACATTGCCCCAAGTACTCAGTTGTGTAGCCCTTGGAATGATTGTCAGTGTAGCGATGCACTTGTCGTATCTCCAGGGAACCTTCCCCGAGTCGCACATTGATCAGCGTATCATCAATGAAGCTGATGGAAGACGTGTACAAGACACACTCTCTGGTGCTGGCAGGATACATGTTGTGTACATGGCGGCAATGCTCGCCATCATATTTCTATTCTACTTTGCCTCAAAAAGCGTTTCGGTACCAGATGCGATTAATGCCCAGCTCCTACTCAGTGTTCACATAATCATGGGGACTCACATTCCACTAGGACTCTGGAATCCGAAATGGTACGGAAGAAGGCCGGACCTGACGGCCTATGTAACAGTGACGGTTGTTGCTGTGTTCATCGCGTGGAGGACGTTCGCCATTATCGAGGAGAGCACATACTTACCGTAGTTACAGTGATGTGCTGGGAGATGTTGTCATTATTTCTGCGAGGCCGCCTGCACCTAGAGGCGGCTTTTTAATTACCAGGAAACCCCGTACGAGGAAGACTAGGGGCTTCCGAAGTGCGGGGATGAATGGAACCTTCTACGTACCACATGTCCTCATGTGGTACGCTAGGTACCATGAGGACACGAAGCCTAAACCACTCAATCTACCAACTCCAATACCACATGGTGTGGGGAACTAGATACCGAATCCATTTTCTCAAACCTCAAGCAGTAGAAAAAGAATTCTTCGAATCCTGCTGGGAGGTTGTAAAGAAATATCCGACACTCTACATACATACGATGAAGACGAATGTTGATCATGTCCACCTTCATATTGAGATACCACCGAACCTCTCCATTGCTGCCGTCGTACAGGCTCTTAAGATCAATACCAGTATCAGGTTAAAGAAACGATTCAAATTCATCAAAGAGGCATACCTGGACGGCAGCAATGGAGTGTCGGATATTTTGTCTCATCACTCGGCCTCAATGAAGAGACCATACGCAGATACATTCAATATCAAGGCAGGCAGGATTCGGGAAAGACAATGAGATTAGGATTCGGGTCCGAATGAATCGCAAAGGAAACCCCGCAGGAACTGCGGGGAGGAGGTCATTTTGCTTATGTCGCTTCACTCCTTATTTCTGTGGACCCGACCGGGATCGAACCGGTTACCTCTTCCGTGCCACGGAAGCGCTCTACCAGGTGAGCTACGGGCCCTAGAATAACAATTTGGGGATTTGGCACAATTCCTTAGCTATCATAGCTGAAAAATAATTTATCCTACAAACACCTTTGTAATCTGGCTTCCTAGTAGGTTTACCAATCGTGCGTTGGTCGATAGTTGCTCTATAGAACTTCATTAAGGGGATATGAGTTATTCCAGACCAGAAATTTTGGAGTTGGGCAATATCCTGATCTGCTCTGCACATGACAGTGCAACGGAATTTTTCCTCGTCAAGAGTATAACATTTACGCAATAATTGCAAAAACATAGCGATCAATTCATCACGTGCCCTCGTCAGATTGCTCAGACATTCTGATCTCATGCGCTTAATATGATCATTAGACAACTTGAGATCTTTGAACCAATACCAAAAGGTTGATTTTGGTATCCTTAGTCCAAGAGCGTTAGAAATGGCATCGTATGACATTCCGGCCATACGCAATTCAACAGCCCTCCTTTTTATTGCAGGGGCAATCATGTCGTGAATTATACCATCCGTGTCAAGGACAATTTGAGGAATTTACAAAAATGTCGTAAGCTTCTATTTGTCGAGCCTTTTCAGCCGACGCACCGGGCTGTAGTATAGCGGTAGTATTTACCCATGGGGTGGGTAAGGTCCGGGTTCAACTCCCGGCAGCCCGACCAT
>JAPLZI010000017.1 GCA_026395095.1 Candidatus Tayloriibacteriota bacterium | reverse complement strand
TTACGGTTTGAACCCAGCTCGCGTATCTTTTTAATTGGCGAACAGCCAAACCCTTGGGACCTTCTCCAGCCCCAGGATAAGATGAGCCGACATCGAGGTGCCGAACTCCGCCGTCGATATGAACTCTTAGGCGGAACTAGCCTGTTATCCCTAGAGTAGCTTTTGTCCGATAATCTCCGGCCGCATCTAATGCGGGCCGTCGGTTCACTTTGCTCTGCTTTCGCACCTGTTTGATATGTACATCTCACAGTCAAGCCAGCTTATGCCAATGCACTATCGCCACGGTTTCCATTCGCGGCTAGCTGACCTTAATAGGCCCCTCCGTTACTGTTTAGGAGGGTAGCGCCCCACTAAAACTGTCCACCAGATACTGTCTCCCGGCGTTTATGCCGCCGAGGTTAGAATATACATTCGTAAAGAACGGTGTTTCATCGTCGGATCCACGTCACCCGAAAGCAACGCTTCAAATCCTACCGTCTACGCTACGCATCAAGAACGTATAGTCAATATCAAGTTACAGTAAAGCTTCTAGGGTCTTTTCGTCTAACTGCAGGTAACCGGCATCTTCACCGGTATTGTATTTTCACCGAGCAAGTCTCCGAGACAGTTCTCCAGTCATTGCACTATTCAACGCGTCGGAACTTACCCGACAAGGAATTGCGCTATGTTGTGTTAATCTGCATATCGCTATGCAGCACGAACTCTATTTTCTAAGCTTTCGCTTAGTCTGACGTTTGGTTTCTGAGGATTTTAAAAATCGTGATTTCTTCTTGCGATTCATGCCTTCTATTAACGTAGCAATCTTATTCATACCCTTTTCTGAAAGATGACCGCCTTTAAACATCATTTTCACGATTTGTTTAAAGATTCGATAATCATTCATTTTGGCTGTTTTTAGTTGATTTCGTTCAAAGAATGGAATCACGTTGTTCATTAATTCTGGTACGGATCTCACACAATAGCGATAGATATTTTCATTGTGATTGTCGTATCTTTTGTTTACAAAGACTCTTCCACATTGGAAGTGGCCTTGAATGATACCGAGCGCTGACAAGCTTTTTTCACCCTGAGTTATTACAAACTCAGGAAAAACCTGCCAACCACTTTTCGACGTCTTATTTTTAATAAGACTCACAGAGAAACATCCTTCACCGTCAGTAAAACCTGTTATCCAGGATTCGATTTTTAATCTTTCCTGCTGATTGTCTGCACTGGACACTTTTTTACTAGGAGATAATAATCCCATATGGAATAATTATACCATAGTAGTGCCAGATACTTTGCAATTAAATGCACAGATTTCCCAGCATATAGTCAGATATTTAGGACATACTAATATTTAGTATGGGCAGCGTCTTAATTGATTTCCTTTACGTTTACTTTATTTAACAATTTTCTATAACAATCCTAATCCTTCCCGATCCATTCTTCTAAATAGATCGGAAACCTTAGGACCGTTATAGTTACGGCCGACATTCACGAGGGCTTATAACAATCAGCTTGATATGATCGCACCGTCGTTATTTGACCTTCTCGCATTGGTCAAGTGTCACCCCCTATACATCCTCTTTCGAGTTCGCAGGGAGCTGTGTTTTTGTTAAACAGTTGCCAGAGATACTTTAGCTGCGGCCCCTTTAGTTAAAAAAGGGCAAGCCTTATTCCGAAGTTACGGCTGCTTTTTTGCCGAGTTCCTTGGAGACCCCTCACTCGTTCGCCTTGGTCTACTCGACCTGATCACCTGTGTCGGTTTGCGGTACGGTTCTCGCATATATAATCTTAGAAGCTTTTCTCGAGAGAGAGCTTTCGAACGTTCGCGCTTGCGCGTTTCCCTGCGTCGCTTGGATACCACATCAAAGTGAGATTCCGGATTTACCAAGAATCATCCTCACGATACAGACGCAAATCCAATAATGCGCGTCCGATACTTCTCCCCGTCACTCCATCGATATATGCGAAAGTTAAGGAATATTAACCTTAAATCCATCGGGTGCGGCGTTTGCCATCCCCTTAGGACCGACTAACCCTTGGCTGATATACATTGCCAAGGAAACCTTGATCTTTCGGCGTGCGGGAATCTCACCCGCATTGCGGTTACTTGTGCCAACATTCTTACTTCGCAACGCTCCAGTGTGGGTCACCCCTTCACCTTCAGTGCAGATGCGAATATTCTCCTACCGCTTGTGAACTTCATTGAGGAGGCGAGAATTGAATTCTCGCCAGAGGCAGTTTTACATGAATCGAAAACTGCCAAGAAAAAAGTGTCCGAGGACGAGTTGTGGTGGACATCGCCGCTCTGCGTAGTTGCGAAGAGAATGGGAAGCATTGCGCACCATTTCTGGTGCAGTTTCCCGTCGGTTGCCCTTACGGGGCCGATACCAGGCTTGAACTAGAGTCTCTCCACAGGTGCCGACGCGTTCCCCGGACACAAATTGATTTGGTTGGCGCCACCGTCAGGACTCGAACCTGAGCCTGTTGATTGAGAATCAACTGTTCTGACCCTTTAACTACAGTGGCGCAAACAAACTGGCGAGGTGGGGGGCCTTGTAGCTTCCCATTCTTAATCGGACTAACCACCGTATAGTCCGCCGTCTATTGCACTCTCCATAGAATGCTTCGACTAGAATTCTGAACTTGGAAGGAGGTCGTGGATTTGGGACCCCTCAACCCAGGCCTTCCTACAGGCCCTCCATCGATCTAGCCAAGCGAACCGGGCTAAAACCGACGTGTACGCGTCGTTCAGACACCTCAAAATCTAAAGAACTAATTTCAGCGGTCGAAAGTTCGAATCGACCGCATCATCTACTCCTCAATGAAGCTCACAAGCCCTCAGTTTCGGTACAATATTTTAGCCCCGATTATCTTCGGCGCGACATTTCTCGATGAGTAAGCTGTTACGCTATTTTTGAATGATGGCTGCTTCTAAGCCTACATCCTCATTGTCAAAGAAATATCACCACCTTAAGCGCACTTAATATTGATTTAGGGACCTTAAATTGAGATCATGGGCTGTTTCCCTTTTGACCAATGGAGCTTAGCCCCCACAGTCTAACTGCCGCATAGTTACCTTGTGTATTCGGAGTTTGATAGGTCGTGTGAGCTTTCGCCCGTTCACGATCTTCCAGTGCTCTACCCCACAAGGGTAAGTGCGACGCGAACCCAAAAGTTCTTTCGGAGAAAACCAGCTATTACCGAATTCGATTAGCTTATCACTCCTTACCACACGTCATCCGAGAGTTTTGCACGGCTCACCGGTTCGGGCCTCCATGGGACTTTCGTCCCACTTCACCCTGCGCATGGCAAGCTCATCCGGCTTCGGGTCTTAAGCAAACTACAAACGCCCTATTCAGACTTGGTTTCCCTGTGACTCCAGCCTCGCGGCCTTAGTCGAGCAGCTTGCTTAAACTCGTTGGCTCATTCTTCAATAGGCACGCCATGACGGACAGCACACCGAGCACAAATGAATCCCTGCGAATTCATGCGCGAAGTGCTGCCCGCTCTGACTCCTTGTAGGCATATGGTTTCAGGTCTATTTCACCGCCCTTACCGGGCTGCTTTTCACCTTTCCCTCACGGTACTTGTTCACTATCGGTCTTCTGGAGTATTTAGACTTGCCGGTTAGTTCCGGCGGATTCCCCCAAGCTTTTCGTGTCCTGGGGTACTTGAGAACAGAAACAAAGAAGATCTTTTGTTTTCATCTAAGGGGCTATCACCCTCTGGGGCCGATCTTTCCAGATCGTTCGACTAACAAAAAATTTTGTAACTCCTCTGCCATAAATGGCACGTCTCTGCCTCGCAACTCCCAACCTAAATCGCAAAGCGTTTCCACTTTTTCGAGCGGAAATCCGCCCTACGATTTAGGTTGAGTTTAGTCTTCTCCGCGTTCGCTCGCCGCTACTGACGGAATGCATAATTTGTTTTTATTCCTCCTGGTACTGAAATGTTTTACTTCCCAGGGTACGCTCCTGTGCTTATAGCTACAGGTTATGATGGTTCACATCATAGGGTTTCCCCATTCGGACATCTTCGGATCAAAGGTTGCTCGGCACCTCCCCGAAGCGTATCGTTGCCACGCCACGTCCTTCATCGCCTCCATGAAGCCAAGGCATCCACCATACGCCCTTTAAAATTCCCATCGGGAACTTTAAAAACCGCTGTTTTATAACCTACATTGCTTATTACTTACTTACTTTTGCTTGTTACATCTATTTGGCGAAACCAAAAGGATGAAACAAGTTTTTATGAGATTGTAAAGTTGCAGTCATCCCGTAAAAACAAAAAACCGCTGTATTGAGCGGCCGCTTGTCACGCCCTTATTCGGGGTGTGGCTATGGCCGGCTGTATTTGCGATTAATGTTTGTAATCATTCCGATGTAAGTACAAGTATACTTATGGCCAAAAAGAAGTCAATGGTAGCTCGGTATAGCCAAAAATGGGGATAAGGTGTTAATAAAAAGACCGGCGTAATAACCGGTCTTTTTTAGGAAAAACTCTATGACAGTTAGTCCTTGAGGAGGATCGCAGCTGAAGTCTTTTCAATGACTTTTTGTGCGACATCACGACCTCCCAAACCGAAGGCTAGACCGAAGGCCAATGCGCCGCCAGCGAAGATCGCGGTGATAAGAGTCTGGATAATACCAGGTGCTACACCGAGTGTGTAGAGTGCTGTAAGGATAGCAAAAATCCAGATGGACCACTTTGTAACCCGTCCGCCAAGTTCAGCGACATGGAAGTGACCGGCCTTTGCGCTGGCCACAACAACTCTCTCCATTGCCCTAGCAACAACTGCTGCGATGAGAAGTATGAGCACGGCCACTATGACTTGTGGTAGATAGTTCACAACCTCACGCAAGAATTCATTGGCTTGCGAAAGTCCGAGAACATCAAATGAGGCCATCAGGAAGACTACGATTACGAACCACTTGCAGAGCACGCCGACAAACATTCCTGAATTCAGGTTATGACCGGCACGCTTTACTACATCCTCCAATCCGGCCGACTTGAGCGCGGAGTCGAGTTTGAGAGCTGTCAAAATACTGTCGACAAGCCTCTCAACGAGTGCCGCTAGGACCCAGCCTATGGCAAATACGATAATAGCGACCACGAGGTTCGGAACGAATGCCGCTACCCCGTACCACACACTCTGGAGCGATTGAGTGAAAACATCGCCCCAATTCTGAATAAACATCATATATTATGATTTAGATTAATAAATAATTATCTTGTAACACACTCTATTATAACTCAATTCGGCTCAACTCCTAGGCGGTCAATAAGGGTCACATGGGGATAATCGAGAATGTCACGAATGAGCCTGTCATGTATTCCAAGC
The DNA here is from genome assembly GCA_026395095.1 of Candidatus Tayloriibacteriota bacterium. Classification (GTDB taxonomy): domain Bacteria; phylum Patescibacteriota; class Minisyncoccia; order Phycocordibacterales; family PALSA-1337; genus C7867-002. The sequence continues at coordinate 7,617 of JAPLZI010000017.1, read as the reverse complement.
CTATATTCGAAGTCTTGGGTGTCAAAAGCCGAATAAGCCAGCTCCTTTCCTATCTCTGCTTCGATTGATTTTATGATTGCCTCGATACGGTGTAGGTCAAGTTCATCACCGACGATGAGAAGATCAACGCGCGTATCCCAGTTTTGTATGAAAATGCCCGATGCAACCATTAATTTCAGACGACCGACATTCGCAAATTTTTTCAACAGTGATTCATCTGCAGAAACACTCGAAACCGTCAGGAAATTCTTAAGCAAGTCTAAATAGACAAATTTAGTGTTCAAAGCATAACCCAAACCGTGGACTTTCTTTACAGCAGGCTTGGCAACATCCTTAGCGACAATCTCTTTCGAGTTAACGTCCTTCTTAATATCCTTCGTCGCCAATCTTTTCTTAAGCAAACCTATTTTAAGTAAAGATGAAAGCTCTTTTCGGACCGGCACACTAGCACATTTCGTGCGCGCCACAACCTCCTGCAGAAAAAAGGGCGATTCGGGATTAAAGAGGAAAAGCCTCAGAATCCTGACCTTAGCCTGATTGCCGAAAATAGCCGTTAGAATATCCATACGAAAAGTTGATTTATTAGAGAAAGCATTGTAGCATATGAATAAGGCCAAAGACAGAAGGCAGTCGCGCTCGTAAAAGCTCGACAATAAGACCTTCCGAGGTTTATCTACCTAACTTTCGGCCTATTGGCGATTCCGGAATCGCCTACGTGGTCGATTTTTTATTTATAGAATAAACTCAAAAATAATGGCTCGCACAAAAGTACAAAAGAAAGAGATCATTGAGAAACTGAAGACGGTGATGGGTAATTCCAAATCACTCGTTTTCGTAAATTTTCACGGTCTCACCGTTTCCGAAGCGACAACGATGCGTAAGGCCTTGAAAAAGAGCGACGTCAGTTTCTTCGTGGCCAAAAAGACGCTCGTAGAAAAAGCGCTTGAATCTCACAAGTATACCGGCACCCAGCCGGCGCTTGTCGGTGAATTCGGACTCGCTTATGGCACGGATCTCGTGGCTCCAGCTCGCGGCGTATATGAATTCCAGAATAAATTCAAGGGCAAGGCCACTATAGTCGGCGGCGTTTTCGAAAACACCTACATGAGCAAGGAAGAGATGACGGTTATTGCCGCCATTCCTCCTCGCGAAACCTTGTATGGCATGTTCGTCAATGTCATCAATTCCCCTATCCAAGGCATGGTTATGGCATTGGATCAGATCGCAAAGAAGCAACAGCCTGCTTAATAGCTCGCTGGCTCGCTAAATTATCAATGTTCGTAAATTAATCAATCAATTATCATGGAAGCCAATCAACCAGTAACAACAGTAGAAGTCCCAGCAAAATTCAAGTCAATTGTGGAATCGATTGAGAAGATGTCCGTCATAGACCTGAATGAGCTTGTGAAATTATTCGAAAAGAAATTCGGCGTTTCAGCCGCGGCTGTAGCAGTCGCTGCTCCAGCTGGCGCTGCTCCAGCTGCATCGGATGAGAAGAGCACGATGGCAGTGCACCTCAAGGAGGCCGGCGCGCAGAAGATCGCTGTCATCAAAGTTATCAAAGAAGTTCTCGGGCTTGGTCTCAAGGAAGCCAAGGATCTCGTTGACGCCGCTCCTTCACTTCTAAAGGATGCAATGAAGAAGGAAGATGCAGAAGCATTTAAGAAGCAGATCGAGACCGCCGGCGGTAAGGTTGAGTTTAAGTAGAGTCGCCCAGAAGCAATAAGAAGGAAGTGGGGTGAGTGACACTTCGCAGGAAATTCCTAGCAAGGAATTTCCGAGATGTAGCGCGGGTTCTGCAGAACCCGACGCGTGTCACGAACTCCACTTCCTTCTTTTTGCTTCTCAGTTACATCTTCTTGCTCAATCTCCTACTGCACCACAACCGCATCGACCATAGCCTCAACGGCATCGACGAATCTCTTCCTTTCATCCGGAGAGATTCCCTTCAACTTTATGTGACCGAGTCGTTTTATCAATCGATCGCCTTGTTTTTCGCTTTGCTTGAGCTTCCCTTTTTTTGCCAAATCAGTTATGTGATCCAGTTTCTTTATTATTCCCTTTATGCGAGGACTATCGAACTCATTTAACAGAACCGTTTTCATTGTCTTTTTTATTACATCATTTGATATAGAAAGGGCAACGATATTGGCATCTTCAAGTGATGTTGCATTCCCAGGTAATCCCGTTCCCCCAGGTAAAGCTTGATAATCGACCAATCCATTTGCATCAATATCGACATTTAACTGCGGGATCATTGAGACTAGAGAGACAGACGTTCCACTTGGGCCAGATATGGCACTCCCTACAATAGTCGTAGTTGCTACACTCACAGGTGCAATCGGTTGTGTCGAATATGTGACCTTTTCCAAGCTTTTTTCACCATCGAATCTTTCCGCTTGGAAAGTAAAGAATCCGAAATCCGTGCCATTTATCACTACTGAATAATTTTGTCCATCGCCGTATGGCAAGCGAATGTAGGTATCAGAATCACTATTTTCCCCAGATGACACCCTAAAACTACTACCTGGAATCTTTGTCTCATAAGCACCAGTTACAAAATCATTTTGGGCAAGCTCCGGGGGTTTCGAGATTAATCCAGTATGATTACCTCTTGAATCATATATATGTAACTCAACCGGCGAATGCGTGCTCAGCACTAGAGACGAACTGTTTTCTTTTGAATAGTCTGGCTCCCCCAGAGCAACTCCTTTAGGTAGCGAGATTGGTCCGCTAGTATTATTGTTTTCAACAATTTGCCTAATAGTAGTCTGTGCAGAAGATGCTTCGAGAATGTTCGTGTGATCAAATTCTGAATTTTCTTGTTTTGATACTTCTGCCAAATCTAGAGACGCAACAATTCCGCCATTGAATGTAGCGCTGGGCGAAATAACCGTCCCATCTCCCATGATTGTGGTTGATGCTGTATGGCTGATCACTGTCCGACATATCTTTACCAGAAAATTAAACCCATTTAATCCGCATTCATAACTATCGGCATAGTTGACCGAAAGAGTGGTTAGACGATTCCAGCCAACAATCGTCCAATTCGCAATATTAGCTGGCCAAGTAAAGACATCAATGATGCTATGCAGGGCGTCTGCAGCAATCGACAAGCCCCTATTACCGATTATCGGTGAGCGAGTATCGCCAAACGCTGGCTTGGTCCTGACCCCATTCACATCATCTATGAAATCCATTTGGCCTGAGACATCTGAGACCATTTGTGGATACGAACCGTTATTCAACCCATATACAGTCGTACTAGCAAAGGCAATCGTTGGTGTAAATATTTTTGAGAAGTATTTTACGGAAGGTAGTAGTGAATATGCACTGGACATGTTCTCACCAAGCCCTCTAACCGTAGCCTGTGACAGAATAAGCCCGCCAAGAATGGACTGGTTATCGCCATGAAGCAAACCAAGAATCGCCTCAGGAGTGCCCAGATATGGAACAGCAACTGAAATAACTTTATCTATTAGATTTGATTTGCCTAAATCAGTCAATATTTTCACTAAATATTTAGCTACTAATCCGCCATTGCTATGCGCAATCAGTGTGACTTTTCCTGTTTTAGAGTTAGAGGCCATTTCAGCCACTGTTGCTAATAATGACTCCGTAGTCGTAGCTTTCTTCTCACTTTCTAAAACAACCTGACTTATCGGTTTGCGCCAATCATAGCCGAACGTTTTGGCTTCATTTACAGATCCGCTATCCGAGAGGTCTTGAAGAAAACCCATAAACTTACCATATATCGGCTTCAACCCAAAAGCCTTGTCAATCGGTCCTGTCGAATAGATCGTTCGGTCTGTACTCGAACCAAGACTATCTAGGTACAGCTTCTGAACATCAGCATTCCGATTTGGTTCCCATAATTGGTTTGTGCCGCTATGCATTCTCGTACCTTCAAGTCCAGGAATGAACAGAATGCTTGAACAGCATACCTTTGGAAAAAACCCCTCATTTGGGTCACTTGTAAGCCATGGACTATATACAACAGAACCTTGAACACTGTTTGAACCACTAAAGGTCGGGCCACTTGAATTTCCCCACCAATTGTTTTCCAAATGTAATAATACGCCGCTTTTATTATTGACAGCTATAGGATTACCAATAAAACTAGAATCGTGTATTGATATGCTCGACAAGACTCCCAAACCATTACCCAAAGAAACATATATTGCATCTACAGAGCTATTTTCAATCCGTAGATTCCATCCATCCACAGAACTCCCTTGTACATAGAAGGCTGAGCTATCTGCGTTTGAGATCGTCGACGAGGCAATTACTACCTTTGATTTAAGCAGAACAACATTAGGACCGTCATGAAGCCTCGCATAAGCGATAGAGACAGAGCCACCATAATAACCATCGCTATATATGCGATCTATCCCCGTGATATCCACAGGTTTATCCAGTGTTCCGACTATATCCAATGTTCCATAGACCACCAGAGACATCGGGCCTATGCCCGAAGCCATAGAAATCTTGACCCCTGGCATAACTCGCAAAGTAACATTCGCAAGCACATTTACATCCCAATCAAAAATATATGGGCTTCCCTGCAGATCCCAAGTCGTATCTGTAGTGATGTCTCCCGAAACGTGAGTTCCTACAGGACTTTTGACGGCAGCATGCGCTAAGGATGGAGAAAAGCTAAACACTAACAGAATCTCAGTCAGACACAAACTGACAACAAAAAACATTCTTTTGATTTTACTCATCAGATTTAAGGGCGCAAAAGCGCATTACTAATAATGCGCGTAGCATAACAAAACAGTGTTCAAATTTTGTTCAAAAAAAGTTCAAATTTTAATGAAGAAAAGATAAAATTTTAATGAATTTTTGTTCAAGAAATAATGAAGATTTTATTAGGTATCACATTAGATATACTTACTAACAAAATATAGAATCGCAAAACTAACGACTAAAATCAGGACAAAACCGATCAAAAATTTAAAAAATGTGCGATCAAATGGGTTAACCATGTAGTTTATTATTCTTCTATTACTGTTCTTTATTCAATAATTCCCTAGTGGCCGGACCGACGACTCCAACTTGCTTTACGTTGTTTTTGGCCTGATATTTCTTCACTGCTGCTTCCGTCAAAACGCCGAATTTTCCGGTTATCGGACCGTCATATACTCCTAATCGCTTGAGGAGGCCCTGTAGTGATGAAACATCAACCCCTGTGTATCCAGATTGAAGATTGCGGGTAAATTTTAGTGAACTAGGTGCTGCAGGAGGATTCGTCACATTTGAAACAATAGGTGCAGGCACATTTGCCTTATCCCCTATCGTAAAAGAAGCATGTCCGGACCCGCCGCGTGCTGTGGAAAAATCCATTGAAACCGGCAGAGGAATTGTTTCGTTGCCGCTCAATGTGTATGTTCCACCATAAGGGCCACTACCCGATCCGGTAACTGGAACCACCTGACCATCAATCTTAAGTATTTCGCTCGTGATATCATCGCTCGTATTGAATTTTAGCGTCAATGTTGCTCCTTTTCCGATAAATCCGTTGATACCATTCGACGCCACATAAAACGCCGAGAGAGTCGGAACTACCGCTGGTACAGCCTGGGCAGCTTGAGAATTGGCCGTTGAACTCGGAACATAACCGTATATATTTCCGCACGTTCCACCGAACTGACATACCGATATATTTGAGCCACCGATTCTGCTTCCAATCAAAGTGACGATGTTATTATTTATACTTGCACCAACAGAGTCGCTACTATATCCAGATATGTAGTAAGAACCTGCACCTGAGCCATAAACAGTCACCGTCTGAGCCTCTCCAACATTTACGGTAACCTCACTTTTGCTGAATGAAATCGTTGCCTTTTGAGAGCTCGGCTGTAGTTCAGGCTGTTTAAGCACCTCAACACCGAAAACTCCACAAGAAACCAAATTATTTATATAAGAACAGATACTTATATTGTCTATTCCCAGGTTATAGGCAGTTACCTTAACCAAAGAACCATCTAATACCGCCGAAGCAACTGAAGGATTAGAATTAGTCCCTAAAGAATAAGAGGTACTTCCAGAAAGAATCACCGTTTTATTTTCTCCGACATACATCTTCAAACTACTTGGGCTAAAGGTGATCGTACCAGCAGTTTGGGCATTTACAATCGAAATAGCTGAAACAAATCCGCAAATGATGAAAAGAACCGGTAAGAATAATGCGAACAGGCCATGAGTATTTTTCATATCTATATTATAGACCATAACTCCCAAAACCTTCAATTCAACCAAAACAAAAACCACCCTGTAGGGTGGTTTTTGTTTAACTTTAACTAGGTCAGTTCCGAAGAACTAAGCCAAGCGTAGGTTAGATTGCTGCTGTCCTCCAAGCCGGTTGATTGGCCATGAAGGTAGCTCGTGCCGAACCGTTATAGCCAATACCCTGGATCTGTACCGCTTCGGTAGCAGCTCCTGGATTGGTGACTACGAACGAGTAAGTCACAGGAATCGTTACACTCTGGTTACGAGACACTGTAAAGGTGCTCGCTGTGAGAGTTGTGTTCGAAGGCTGTGTGTACGAAGCAACTACGCCAGTACCACCGAAGATAGGTGAGGACGAAGCCACACCATTCTCGTAGACCTGAGCCACTGTGAAGTGGGTGGTCGAAGTACCGAACGACGCGCTGTACTCATTTGTCGTCGAAGCTGGTAGACCAATCAAGACATTGGCACCAACAGCTTGGATGTTGACATTGAAGGTAGCCGTGTACTGGAAGACAGACAAGGTACCAGCACCTGCTGTGACGTTGCTCTTAACAATCGTCGGAGTTCCAACGAGAGAGAAGAGAGGACCGCTAGCACCGACAGTCTGGGCATTACCCAAGGCTGATCCAGCGATAGTAGCTGTTGAATCATTCGAGGAAAGAATTGTCTGACCAGAACTCGATGAAGTAGCAATACCAGCAGTAAGAGTAACCGAGGTAGTAACGCCAGTTACGTCAACCTTAACAGTGTAAGGAAGAGTGGTGTTAACCGGAATGGTTGCACCTGCTGTTCCATTAGCAATGTTAGAGAATGTAGCCGTGTCACCCGTGACTGAAGCAGAAGCAATCTGAGTGCTTCCCTGGAAGAGGTAAGCGGCTCCGACAGTTCCCGTACCACCGGCCGTATCATAGATCTTTACTTCAACAGTTCGGAGGTGAAGAGTGTCATTCTGTGCATTCACATCGAAGACTAGGACCGGCATGCCGAGATACTGACCATTTGTCGTATCTGTAACCGGAACTGAAGCAACGAGAGGTGACGAAGCACTAAGAGAAATGTTTGCTGTGGCGTTATCAACCAAGCTTGAATTTATGGTCAATAACTGAACGATAGCTTCGGAAGGACTGGTCAGGTTTATACCTGCGCCGTCTACACCACGAACACCGTTGATCACAACACCGACACCCCAACCACCTGCAGTACCAGCAATGCTGTTAGCAGCTACCCCTCCTGATCCACCTGGATATTTAGAGGTAGCGCCAGTAGAAACGATGTAGGCACTGTCAATCGAGCTGTTGAGGTCACCCTTAACGATAAGGTCCTTGTAAACTCCCTTAGGAACGAAGAAGTGGAAACCAGCCATACCGAGAATATACTGGGTAC
>JAPLZI010000036.1 GCA_026395095.1 Candidatus Tayloriibacteriota bacterium | reverse complement strand
TCTCGATCTGGATCATGTAGATGATCCGAAGGCGATCATGTATTCATTCAACCAGAGCACAAATATGACGCTAACCGCCGCCGACCTTTCAGCCTTAAAAGCAAAATGCAAAATTAAATAATTATCATGTATTTTCTAGTTATTAGCCTAGGTCTCTGTATTGCATATTTCCTGATCTACTGGTTATTCTCACTGTTTTTCACTAGAAGCGTTGTCGGAATCACTAAAAATACGATATTGTCGATAGCGATAATTTTTGTATTCAGCGTTGTTGGATACTATATTACATTTCTGATTCCGAACCTCGAATTCGGAAACAGGATTTTGCATACATTCGTTGGCGGTTTCCTGTGCACTCTTATATGCTTTCTCGTTGTGCGCGATGGAGGTTTTAACATAACAAAACTTCAGTTTTTCATATTTAGTTTACTCATTGTGACCGCGCTAGGCGTCTTGAATGAGCATATAGAATATTTTCTGCAAACATATGTGCGATATTTATTCTATTCAAACCCAAAGGACACATGGCTCGACTTATTGAGCAATACTGTTGGGATATTGATAGCGAACACTGTATTTATACCGTTCGTAAATAAAAGGAAACCTACTATTGCAAATCCTGAAAAATAGGTATTAAATGTGCGGTAGAAACTTTTCCAATGAAACTTGCAATTTCTGCTCCTATTAGAGAAGTAACTGCCGATGATGCCGAGCTTGTCACGCGCTTCAAAGGAGGTGACGTCGATGTTTTCACTGAGATTACTAGGCGCCATTGGGCAAAATTATTTTCGATAGCCTATAGTATGCTTCATAACCATGAAGATGCGGAAGAGGTAACTCAGGATACTCTTATCCGTGCATCTAAGGGATTATTGAATTTCCGTGGTGATAGTGCCTTATCAACATGGCTCTACAGAATAGTTGTCAACCTGTCCCGCAATCGTTACTGGCATCGACATCGCCGACGATGGCATCGACATTGCTCCCTAGATTCGCCTGTCAGCCGCAATCCAAATGATAATAGTCCGACCTTGGCTGATGTCCTCGCGAGTGATGAGCGAAACGCTGCGGAGCTCAATGAGCATTATGAAATTGAAGGTGCCATTGCTCACGCAATGAGAATGTTAAACCAAAAACATCGCGAAATCCTTGTTTTGCGTAATGAGAGGGACTGTTCGTATGAAGAGATTTCGCAAATGTTGGGAATAGGTCTTGGTACGGTGAAAAGCCGGATTGCCCGAGCTAGGGAAACACTTCGAGCCCATACAAATTCACGGCTTAGTGGTGAGTTGTAGACTCGAAAAGTAGACACAATATGTTGAACGCACCGCGGCCTCCGGGCTGCGGTTTTTAGTCAAAAAAACACCGATTATGCTAATATTGCTATCTAAACTATAAATATGCCGCAAAGTAACAAGAAACAGACTATAAATGGGGTTATTTCCACAATAGCGAAAGGGGCTGGTTTTATCGATGATCCGGATCCAAAGAAGGAGTCTATTTATATTGAACCAGGTTTCCTAAATACAGCCTTGAATGGCGATACCGTGGAGGTTTTACTGAAACAGGTTAGTTCCCGTGGCAAAACAGAAGTTCAAGGCGAAGTTGTAAGGGTCATTGAGAGAGCTAAGACTGCCTATGTAGGTACTGTTGCATATGATAAATCAATCTGTCAGATCATTCCGGATGACAAGAAGATGTATGTAAAGATCGATATTTCGAGTAGGGATGCAGTTGGCCTTAAGGATAACGACAAAGTATATGTAAAGCTTCTCCCATGGACTGACCCAAAGAAAAATCCTGAAGGCAAGGTTTTGAAAATTCTCGGAAAAAAAGGCGAGAATAATGTTGAGATGGAGTCAATCGTTCTTGATAAGGGGTTCGCCATCGGTTTTCCAAAGGAGGTTGAGGATGAGGCGACTCAGATAGGCCTGAATCAGAAGAATATTTCTGCGGAAGAGATAGCCAAGCGTCGTGACATTAGGAGTACGCTCACATTTACTATCGATCCTCATGATGCAAAGGATTTTGACGACGCTATTTCATTCAAGGAATTGTCAGGCGGCTTATATGAGATCGGAGTACATATCGCTGATGTTTCTCATTATGTGCGCGAAGGAAACAGTCTAGACAAGGAAGCGGTAAAGCGGGGCTGCTCTATATATCTAGTTGACCGGACGATACCTATGTTGCCGGAAGTATTATCGAATGATGTTTGTAGTTTAAATCCGCATGAGGATAAACTGAGTTTCTCTGCAATCTTTATCATGAATGATAAAGCCCAGATCAAAGAGCGCTGGTTCGGCAAGACGGTCATGAACTCGGATCACAGGTTTACCTATGAGACTGCCCAGGTAGCGATTGATGGTAATACCTCGAAGATTGGCAAATATTCAAATGATCTACAGACGACGGTTTCTGCGGAGGCTGGAATGAAATATCGCGGACAACTAGCAATTCTGAATAAAATTGCAAAGGTCCTGCAAAAAGACAAATTTCTTCAAGGTGCCATAGAATTTGAACAGGATGAGATCAGATTCAAGCTTGATGAAAATGGGCGACCAGTTGGTGTCTATACTAAGGAACGACTTGATACGCACAAACTGGTGGAAGAATTCATGCTCCTAGCAAATCGCGAGGTGGCTAAATATATTTTTGATTCTATAAAAAAGAAGGGTAATAAGGACACAGGCTCTATATATCGTATTCATGACACGCCTGATAAGGAGAAGATTATCGAGCTAAAGTCATTTGTAAAAGCTCTGGGTTACGAGCTTCGAGGCAAAGGTGGAGATGTGACGGCACAAGATATCAATCATCTCCTTGATCAAATCGAGGGCACGCCGCATGAATCTCTGATAAGAACGGCGACTATTCGTTCGATGCAGAAGGCGATATATTCTACGAATAACATTGGACACTTTGGGTTAGCGTTCGCATTCTATACGCATTTTACTTCACCGATCAGGCGATATCCTGACCTTCTCATACATCGCATCCTTATGAAGCATCTGCACAATGAGCCGTTCAGAGACAGGGAAGTCGTGGCATTCCAGAAGATCGCTGAGTCCTCGACTGAACGCGAGATAAATGCCGCCGAAGCCGAACGCGCCTCTAAGAAATTGAAGCAGGTGGAGTATATGAGCACTAGGATTGGTAAGACGTTCGAAGGAACAATATCCGGTGTTTCGAAGTGGGGAATCTATGTGGAGGAATCAGTGAGCAGATCAGAGGGTATGATCAGCTTTGATAATCTTGGGGATGATTATTATGTTTTTGACCAGAAGAAATATTCTGTGACTGGACAGAAAACAAAGAAGAAATTCACCCTTGGGGATAAGATCAGGTTCAAGGTTCTAGCAGCAAATCTCGACAAAAAGATGCTGGATTACGCACTGGCTAAATAGATTAGCAAGAAGAAGGAAGAGGAGTTCATGACACGCGTCAGGTTCTGCAGAACCTGCGCTACATCTCGGAATTTTCCTGCTGGAAAATTCCTGCGAAGTGTCATTCACCCCTCCTCCTTCTTCTTGTAATGGATTCAGCTACATCCCGTCATTTGAGGATATGTTTGAAGAAATGGTACCAGTATTTAAGCATAAGATGGATCGTGCCCTCTTCCTTGAAGCGGCGCGCGGACGTCTTTATCGAAAATTTCGGATTGAAAACGATCCTGCCGTGGCGGGCTATCTTCCTGGCGGTGTCGGTGTCCTCGCCGTAGAACTTGATGGCGGTAGTATACCCTCCGGCTTTGGCGAGCGTTTTGGCGCGGATTAGGTTGTTTCCGCCGATCAAGATCGCACCCCTTTTTATCAGTCGGGATTGCAAAAGCTTGCTCATAAAATGATATACATGCTTCTGTGTGGCTAGGGAACCGCGTCTGAAGATAGGATGTCCGTCATAGTAATCATAAGGACCTGTAGCGCCGACGATCCCATCATGAATAAAGTGCGCAACTCCTCTAGTTATCCAGTCAGGATCAGGCAGGCAGTCAGCGTCGATGTTGGCGATCAGGTCGCCTGTTGCCGTGATTCGTCCGCGTTCACGTGCGCTTAGGATGCCCTTGATCGGTTCATCGACGACCTTAATAGTGGAATACCGAGATGCAATTTCGGCAGTTTTGTCCGTACTGGCGTTATTAACGACTATTACCTCATAATTTGGGTAATCTTGAGCAAGGACTGCCTCTATCGTCTTGGCGATATTTCCTTCTTCATTGTAGGCCGGAATGACTATCGATACTTTCATGATGTTTGTTGAGACAATATTTGTCGGAATTTATCGAACATCCTTCCATTCACTGACTCGGGATTTGTTGAATGCGGCAACCCAAAAAGTTTCTAGCATCCAGATGTAAAGGAGTTTAGGCCAGCCTATCCTGTGAGCTCTACGGCCAGTGTGCAAAATAACTAGTGAATGATCATAATAAGTCCGACCGATTTTCGCTAGACGGATAAACATGTCTGCGTCTTCACGCGTAATGAGGTCCTCACGGTAACCCCCGACTTTCTCAAAGGCGCGCCTACGCATCATTTGGAATTTACCAGAGGCCTCGCCTACATGCAGCCAATTATTCTTTATGTGATGAACTAGATTAAATATTGAATATACGATCCTGTCTCCAGTTGTCTCTAATTCCTTCCAAACACCAATTCTGCCGGTCAAGGCGACCAGATTTGGATCCTTCTCAAATCTTGACAGTGCTTCGGTGAAGAACCGGTTTGGATCAGCGATTGTGCTGTCACTGTCCATAAAAACGAAAAACTCACCAGAAGCATGCGATGCTCCTTCATTGCGATTGGCGGCGATTGAAATATGCTTCTTCTCAGGAACTAAAACTTTGTTGACATAACGACGTGCAATTTCAACTGTTGAATCAAGGCTTTTGTCATCAGTTATGATTATCTCATGAGGCAAGGTTAGCTTTTCCTTTAGATCAGAAAGGGTTTTACCGATGAACTTTTCTTCGTTATATGTGGGAATGATGATTGAGATCATTTTTTGTGACTATAATTATAGGGCTATTGTTTCTGCTTTTGTCTTCAGGTATTTCTTATACCCTAGCGCTGCAACAAGCGCAACTACGAATAATGCTACTACTGATATACGTCCGAGCCATGTGTCGACAGTCATATAAAGATCCCCGAAGAAATATCCGATACCAAGCAACATTCCTGTCCAAATAAATTGGCCCACCAGGTTTGTGCCAAAATATTTCAAGAAGGGGACTCGCATCATACCAGCGGTCACGAGGATCGCTAGGGCAATACTGAAGCCGTTTGAAATCTTTGAAATGAAAAGAATGCGATATTTGTACTTATGGAATATGTTGGTAACCTTGGTCACATTATCCTCCGTGATACTGAAGTATTTCCCGAAGCGTCCTATAAAGCGGTGCCCGAAGTGATAGCCAATGTAATACCAGATAATATCCCCCAAGAGGTCTCCTATCATAAGCGAAATATAAATAGGCAATAATACAAAGTAGTTGAGCTTGATAAGTACACCCAATATCATTGATAGGACTGGCCCCTCGGCGCAGGCCAGAATAATAATGAGCGCATATATGAGGTACGTATGATTCGTGCTAAATGAGATCAATAGCTCTTGCATGGATAAAGTTTAGCATAAAAAAAGCGACTCCCATGGGGAATCGCGCACTGAAATATGGCTAACACGCAATAGCTGGCTCAACAATATGCAGTGATCATCGGCGGCTCATAACGAGCTCGGTGACACCAATGACGCCGCCGCCTTCTCCATTTACGCTCTGCATATGGAGGCATTGGCTCTGTGTGGTCGGTTCGCCGCCAGTAGTCGATTTGCCTGCGAATGTCGGCGATCACAAGCCCGATGCGTTTCGAGATTCGTGTTAGGATCTGCCCGAAGTGATCGCGAAGGCGAATGAAAATAATCATAAGCCTCAGATCCCTCTTTCCGCGAAATTGTTCGACAGAGCGCCGGCGGCCGTTTGTCGCTTCGAAACGCAACTTGGTGGTACGAGTAATTCCGCTTTCAAGAACATCGATCTCAAAAACCGTCTTATCACCTGGCATCGCAGGCTGATAAACCAGTTCGACGCGATTAATTATTGGCCCGTGGCCGTACCTCCTGTGTTTTTCTTCGAGCCGGCGCTGTTCAATGTGAAGCGCGCGTT
>JAPLZI010000060.1 GCA_026395095.1 Candidatus Tayloriibacteriota bacterium | reverse complement strand
CGTCTCCATTAACACAATTGTATCACTCACGAATAGGCTGTGAACTTACGGATGAGGTGGAATTATTATCTAGTTTTTATTCACAAACCCCAGGACCTTTTTAATGAGTTGGTTGTGGTCGATTTTTCTCCCGGAATTTTTCATGAGGTCAAACATGTCTTTTATCAGGCCTATTATATTTTTATCGGTTATTTCTATCGCGACCTCATTTTTCCAGCTTATTATCAAGGCTGTCGTCTTGAAGATCCATATTTCCGAATCATAGTTAAAGAAATTGTCAGGAAATACGGTATAGTCAGCCATGCGCCCGTTGAGACTTTCTACCAAGTCTTTTTGTTTGGCAGAATTTGCCTGGATCTCCTTTATATATGCATCGTAAGCGCTTTCATTTAAAATACCGTCGATGACCAAATGGTTCTTTATTATGGATTCATTGAACTCAATTAACTGACTTTTTGAAATTTTTTTTAGGAGTTCATTCCATGATTTATGGTGTTGGATGGCGCGTATACGCTCATTTTTATTGGTTAGAGCGATCCTTTGATACGCCGGTATTATTTCCTTTGAACCTATGTGAAGTACGAACTTTTTTTCTTGCGTAATTTTTACATGTATTAGGTCGCCTGGTTGCGCGTCTCCTATGTCACTCGCGATCAGCAATAATGATTTGGTAATCTCTTTTGAAGAGATAGACGCATAACTCTTATGAATTCCGGCATGGACAGTTTTTACTATTCCTCTGAAGGTCAAGTTATTTAGGCAGTGCTTTATGCCTGTGCGAGAAATACCGCTTGAGCGTGCTATGTCCTGGACATTTTTAGGAGAGGAAATAGCCTTTAAGATTTTTATCTCGGTTTGCCTTAAGCCAAGAAGTCTCAGTTTTTTTGGATCCCAATTCATGTCATTAATCTATGTCATGACTAATTATTAGTCAAATCAAATATTGAGTATAGCTATATTTGTCAAGCTGTTTAGGCCGACCTGATAGAGTTACTCATTTTGCTATACAACAACAAACATTACATGTAAAATACACTTATGAATAAAAATACAAAAATATTTCTCGGGGTCATATTACTAGTTGCGGTTATTATAGGTGTTGTTTACATAAATCAGCGCAGTGATTCCTTGAGTACAAGACCTTTTAAGATTGGCGTGATTGCTCCACTTACCGGAGATTTTGGAGCCGTTGGTGAGAATATTGTAAAAGGAATAAAAACCGCACAATCGGTATATGAAGCAAAGACAGTAAAGAAGTTGTCTATTATTGTTGAAAATGATGGTGGAGAGGCGGCAAAAGGACTTGGTGCATTCAGGAAGCTCGCTGACACCGATCAGGTTGACGGTCTTATAAATACTTTTACTACAACCATGGATGCAATCTATGAACCGGCCAAAAAACTTGGTTATCCAGTCATGATGGAAGCTTTCCAAGCCAATAATGTAGCTGATGATTATGTCTTTCAGATGACATTAGGCAATGACAATGTATGGGACAGGTATGCTAAATATGTGTCTGAGGCTAGTTATGACCAATCAAAAGTTGTTATTGTGCATTCTATAGATGCAGCTCAGGCCTCTTTTGCTAAGGCCTTTACGGCAGAATACAAGAAGTCAGTGACGAATATTACAGCTTCGTCAGACAAAAATGGATTGCGAACCGACGCTGCTAAGATTGCTGCATTAAAGCCGACGATGATAGTTTTTTTCTTGACCCCTGAAAATGGAGCTATTCTCACGAAAGAATTATTGCCATTGCTAAATAAATCAACCCAGTTAGTTTATGACATTCAGCTTTATACAGGCCTCTCATATTATCAGGCCCAACTTGGAGGTGACCTGTCAAAAATCAATGGCGCTATAAATTTGATGTTCGAGGGAGATTCTAATAGTCCTGAGTATAAGGAGTTTATTAATGCCTTCAAAAAATTGTATCCGAACGAAGAGCCTGGGTTCCTAGCTGATCACGGTTACGACACATTGATTGCATATATGAAAACATATGACAAAGACAACTCAAAATGGATTTCAAATTTGAAGTTGTTCGACGAAAAAGGAGCAAGCGGTGAGGTTAAATTCGATAAGAATGGTATACGTATCGCCGATCTTGTTGTAAAAAAGGTAGTAGACGGAAGGCTACAAAATTTCACCCGTTTACCGATCTAAATATTCTAAAGTAGTTTTGCCACTCCTTTCTCCCCAAGGTGTGCATAAGCCTTTTCGGTAACTGTACGGCCGCGGGGGGTGCGTTCGAGGAGGCCAAGCTGGATCAAATACGGCTCATAGACTTCATCAATCGTGGCTTGTTCCTCTGAAAGAGCGGCCGCGATGGTGCTTAGGCCGACGGGACCGCCGTTGAATTTGTGAATCAGAACTTTGAGGATTTCTCTATCTGCCGCTGTGAGTCCCAGCGTATCCACTCCCAACATGTGCAGAGCTTTCTCAACGATATCTTTTGAAAGGTCAGTTTTATTTATTTGTGCATAATCACGACAGCGTTTCAGGTGATAGTTGGCGGTGCGTGGGGTGAAACGCGAACGGCTCGCTATTTCATTTACTGCGTGTTCGTCTATTTTGACGCCGAGAATTTTCGCCGAACGTCGGACTATGTCGCCGATTTCCTTGTCGGAATAAAATTCCAACTTAAAGACTCCGCCGGAAAATCTGGAACGCAACGGTGACGAGATCATCGCCACGCGCGTCGTTGCTGCGATAAGAGTGAACGGCGGCAGATCCAACTGAATGGTTCTCGCTGAAGGGCCTTTACCGATGATGATGTCCAATTTACCTGATTCCATGGCAGGGTAGAGCACTTCCTCAATAGCTTTGTTTAGTCGATGTACCTCGTCTATGAACAGGATATCCCCAGGCGACAAATTGGTCAGAATGGAGGCTAAGTCGCCAACTTTCATAATTGCCGGACCAGAAGTTATTTTCATTTGTGAACCAGTCTCTTTGGCGATGAGATGAGCGAGCGTCGTTTTTCCCAGCCCAGGTGGGCCGTAGAATAGGATATGTTCAGGTGGGTGGTTGCGTTCCTTGGCAGCCGAAAGGAGGATGTGTAGGTTGTCTTTGATGTTTTTTTGGCCGATATATTCGTCCCAGCGACTAGGGCGTAAGGTTTGATCTAGGAAACCAAC
Source organism: Candidatus Tayloriibacteriota bacterium (assembly GCA_026395095.1). Lineage (GTDB taxonomy): Bacteria > Patescibacteriota > Minisyncoccia > Phycocordibacterales > PALSA-1337 > C7867-002. The sequence goes on along the minus strand of JAPLZI010000060.1, from coordinate 2,910 downwards.
CTCCTTTTCGTCGCTTTTCGGTTTTGTGTCAGTTCTTGACATGTTGTTTTCTTTATGCTAGGATGCTGTGTGTAACAAGTTGTTTTATTCGAGCCCGAAAACCTCTAAGCAATGGCCTTCCGAGGTTTGGGTAAGGTGCTAAGGACATGTTGGTTTCGACACTTCGGTGTCGCCTACTGAAATTATCCTCGGGACTTTACCTCGCTTTCAGCGTCATGCCGAAAGATATTGCTTAGAGATTTACGCGTTCGAATATAAAAGAGGCTTCTGAAGCTATCCTACTCACTGCTTATTAAAAAGCAATTGTTTTGTGGGGATATTTTATTTAGAACACAATTAATCCGTAATCGCAATAACCCGTTCAAGTTCCTCGAGTGAGGTTATGCCGGCTAGAACTTTCAGAACACCGTCCTGTTTCATTGTTAGCAAGCCTTGTCCGGCGGCAGCCAACCATATCTCTCTGTCGCTCGAGCTCATCTGGACGGATTTCTCTACTGCAGGCGTCATGAGGATTGCTTCGTGGATGCCAGTACGGCCTTTATAGCCGGTTTTATTGCATTTTTCACAACCGACAGGCAGCCACATCTTCTTGATTTCGGCCGGAATTAGGGTTTTGTCCTCGATAGTGTCGAGGGTTTTTTGTATTTCATAGTTTATCTTTTCATCAACAGTCGCCTCCTTCTTACAGACTGGGCACAGTTTGCGTACTAGGCGTTGTGCCATAGAAACGCGGAGAGCGGACGGAACGGTAGATGGATTTACTCCCAAATCTACAAGGCGCGGAAATGTACCGGCTGCATCATTCGTGTGCAGTGTTGAAAAGACAAGGTGGCCTGTCAAGGCAGAATTGATCGCAATTGCCGCCGTGTCGCCGTCGCGGATTTCACCGATCATGATTATGTCCGGATCTTGCCGTACTGCCGCACGCAGTCCTTCGGAAAATGTGTAACCCTTGTCATTCACTTGTGTCTGCACAATTCCTGGCAGGTGATATTCGATCGGGTCTTCAATGGTTATTATTTTTACATCAGGACTGTGGACTTTTTTCAGGAATGCATACAGCGTCGTTGTTTTTCCTGATCCTGTCGGTCCTGTTGTGAGGATCATTCCGTCAGGCCGAGTCATTTCTTTTTCTAAAAGCGCCAAAAGTTTCGGGTGGATACCTAGATTTTCGAGGGGGACATTTATGGATTTTGGGTTCAAAAGGCGCATGACGATGGATTCGTTGTAAGCGCCAGGCAAAATTGAGACACGGACTTCGATCTCGCCGATCGGCAGGTGGATGCTAAAACGCCCATCCTGCGAGTCCTTTTTGACGTTCAGTTTCATTCCAGAAATGAGCTTGATGCGCGAAAGGAGCAGGTTATATGTGTCGATGTCGAATCGCATGACTTCATGCAGAACGCCATCTAGGCGGTAACGTAATTGAACATAGGCTTCCTCCGGCTCTAGGTGTACATCGGAAGCGTCGATCGCCAATGCACCGGCGAGCATAGTTTCTAATATGCGTGATACGCGATAGATTTTATTTCCCTTTAAGGTATTTTCCAGAATCGATATTATGACTGGCAGGCTTTTTGCTTCGGAAATTATTCCTGCGATATCCTCACTGGATATCTCGAGCGATCCAGATTTGCTTTCGTAGGCAAAAGATATGTCTTTATAACCCTTCCAGGCTTTTTCCAGGCTTTGTGTGGAGGCTATTGAAAGTTCTGGAACATAACCCTTTGTCTTTAGTGTCTCAAGCGTCGCAATAATCTTTGGATCGCCGGGATTTCGTACAGCTATCTTGACTTTTTTGTCTTGCATGGCGAATGGTGCCATTTTTAGATCGCGCGCGGTCTTTTCGTCGATGAGGCGTAGGGCGTCGGTGTTCACATTTGAAGTTTGCAGATTCACATAGTCAACACCATATTTTCCTGACAAGAGTTGAACCAGGTCCTCTTCTTCTTTGTGGATGAGATCGCTTAGTTTCTGATTTTGCTTGTCTTCGTCAAAATGGATGGTCATTTCGCTATAGTATATCATGCGCTATTATTCAGGCATGAATTCAGGTATGAATAACTGTGAGTCTAGATCGCTAGAAGAAACGGCCAAGTTTGCCGCAGAATGGCTTGCGATGGCCTCGCAAAATCGTGAAAATGCAGACGGCGCGCTTGTTGTTGGATTGAGCGGTCACCTAGGAGCTGGAAAAACGGCTTTTGTGAAGCTAGTTGCACGTGAATTGGGCGTCGAGGAGACGGTTACTAGCCCGACCTTTGTAATCATGAAGATTTATGAGACGAAAAACCCTCCTTTTAAAAGGTTGGTACATGTTGACGCTTATCGGTTGGAGCGGCGGGAGGAGTTGGAGGCCTTGAGATTCGAGTATGTGGTGGCTGATCCGGGAAATCTAGTGATGATCGAATGGCCGGAGAATGTGGGGCTTGAGGTTGGTGCGGCCGGTTTGGATTCAAGGCTTAAATTTGAAATTCGCGACGGGGTTTATTTAATCGCAGACAAATAAAATTATGTCGCTTGTGTCGCGGTGAGATATCCATTTTCCTCTTTTTTTCTAGATGCGAATCTGACCAGATTTTGACTAAAAATATGGCTTAAACTCGTGGCAAAAAATTCTACTTTCGCATGTAGGCGATTCTCCAAAATCGAGCAAAGCAAAAGTGACAAAAACGGATAGCCCTCACCATCATGTAGATTAAAGAACATAATGCATCACCTGTTGCCTTGAAGAATACCTCAACTAGTGTAAGTCCGCCATATATTCCACATCTGATATAATTCATTTCATGGAAAAATATGATGATGGGTTGAATATAGAATCTAAAGAGAAACCTCCTTTTCTTTACCATGGAACAACTAGCTTTGGAGTTGAAGAATTTGAACCAAGAAAGATATCAACGCCAGGAGTCT
>JAPLZI010000035.1 GCA_026395095.1 Candidatus Tayloriibacteriota bacterium | reverse complement strand
GAGGCCGAGTCCGAGAACACTGGCAGTTAAATGTGGATATATTTGGCATCGAATCCATAAACGCCGAAGTTGAAATCATAAATATCGCTTACGACATCACCCGCGCCTACGGTCTAAAAGACACCGATTTCGAGATTCGCATCAACAACCGCAAAATCGTAAACTATATTTTGCGCGAAGTTTTCCCATTTACACTGGAGATGGCACACAAACTCGGAAAACTCATAGACAAGAAGGACAAGATGAAACAGGAAGTATTCGATATTACGGTTCGTGAGATATTCCAAGCGGAAAAAACCATATTTCCTGATTCTGATGTCGCGGCTGATAAATTCCTGACACTTCTGAATTCTAAGAACTTCGAGGAATTCACTTCACAGTTGCCTCAAACAAAAGAAGAGCACGAGGGACTCAAGGAGCTTCGCCAAGTCATCCAAGCCCTCGAAAAGCTCGGCATCACCAATGTACGCTTCGATCAGACGCTGATGCGCGGATTCGATTATTATACCGGCATCGTTTTTGAAGTGTATGATCTGAATCCCACGAATCGCCGTTCTGTCTTCGGCGGTGGCCGTTATGATGATCTGCTTTCCCTTTTCGGCAATGAAAAAGTGCCTGGTGTCGGCTTTGGAGCCGGTGATGTCATAGCCCGCGACCTCATGGAGACCTACAATAATCTACCAAAACCAAAAAGTGCTGCAGATGTAGCCCTGATTGTCGTTGGTGATGAAAACATTCCTTACGCGCTCGAAAAAGCCCAAGATTTGCGTGAGAAAGGCATTCGAGTTTCGGTTGATTTCTCGAATAAGAAAGTCGGCGATAAAATCGGTAATGCTGACAAAAGAAGCATTCCGAAGATTATCTGCATAGGTGATGAAGAAGTGAAAACCGCTGTTTTTAAGGTCAAGAATCTGGCAACCAGTGAGGAGGTTAAGGTAAGCGATGAACAACTTTACGAGATTTTACTGAAATAGGTCGCGGAAAATAGGCAGAATATCAGAATACTCCGATGCGAATAATCACCCTCGACATAGAAACTCAAAATTTCTTCCAGGATACTGGCTCAAATGAGCCGGCATCATTGGATATTTCCGTTGTATGCATACATGATTCGCTCACAGATTCCTATAAAAGCTTCCTGGAATCCGACATGAAGGGATTGTGGCCGATACTCGAATCAGCCGATGGCATCGTCACCTGGAACGGTGATCATTTCGACATTCCTCTCCTCAATAAGTATTACCCCGGCGATCTTACGAGGATAAAAAGCATCGATCTTATGCGCGAGGTTCAAACCGTTCTTGGTAGACGGTTAAAGCTCGACTCCGTGGCAGCAGCGACCCTGGGTATATCAAAATCTGGTAACGGCGCGGAAGCTGTGGAATGGTGGCGCAAAGGTGAAGTGGATAAGATCATTGCCTACTGCACAGATGATGTGCGCATCACGAAAGAGTTATTTGAATATGCGATGAAGAACGGACATCTGAAATACCGCGACGCTGGGAATATTCGTAACATTCCGTTGAACACAGGGCCCTGGCAGACACCGCTTGGAGGCAGTCTCACATTCACGCTACCTTTTTAAGAGCGGCGTAACTTCGCATGTTATAATCAACCCGATGACCAAAAGAATTACCTCCGGTGCCTTGAGCCTACCTAGCGCTATCGTCATAGCTGCCGCCTTGATCGCGATTGCCATTATTTTTATCAATAAACCGACAAACACTGATGGTACTGGAATCAACAGACCAGGCGAAAACTCAAACAAACCCGCTGCTAGTGTTGGAATCGCACCAGTAACCATCGACGACCACATTCTGGGCAATCCTAACGCGCCGATAAAACTGATCGAATACTCCGATCTTTCCTGTCCTTATTGCAAATTGTTTAACCCTACTCTAGAGCAGATCATGAATACATACGGGCCGACCGGAAAGGTAGCATGGATATATCGCCACTTTCCTCTATTCAAACCGGTGGATGGAACTATTCCTCACCCGAATTCCCTTTTGCAAGCCGAAGCCCTCGAATGTTCTGCTAAGCTCGGCGGCAATACCAGCTTCTTCGCCTTTGAAAAAAAGTGGTTTGAAATATTTCCTGATGATGGGGCAGGTCGCAATGCGACATTAGATCGAGAAGTTATAGACAATGTTGCCCGGAATGTTGGTCTGGATCCGGTTTCATTCAATGATTGCCTATCTAGCGGCCGATTTAAATCCAAAATCGAAAAAGCTTATGACGATGGCCTCAAGGCTGGCATAACCGGCACACCGCTCACGATCATAGTCACCCCGTCTGGAAATCAGATTCCGCTCGTAGGCAGTCAAACCTATAGCATACTCAAAACGACTATAGACACACTGATCACAACCATTCCGGCAGGATCAGCTACGACAACACCGGCAAATTAACAGGCTGCAAATATCTCGTTATGGAAATAACAGTATCAAAAACAGACTTTCTCCTATATCTGGAATGTCCGAAAAATGCATGGCTCAAAAAACATAAGCCTAAGGTATTCTACGCAAGCGAATTATCGGAATTTGAGAAGGCGATCATTGAGACTGGTAATGAAGTTGAGCTGGCCGCGCGGCAATTATTTCCGACTGGCGTACTTATCGACGGCCGAGATGAATCAGCGAGGCAGCAGACAGCACAGTTCATAGCTGCCCATGAACAGACTATATTCCAACCAGTTTTTATGAAGGACGGTTTTCTGGCTGCTGTAGACATACTTCAGTACGACTCTACAACAGATTCATATTCGATCATTGAGATCAAAGCCTCGAATGAGATCAAGAAGGACTGGCACCCGCAGGATCTGGCCTTCCAGGTCAGCTTGCTTAAAAAGTGCGGCTTGAATGTATCCAAGGCTTGTATCATGCACCTAAATTCAGATTATGTCCGTAGCGGCGATTTGGAGCTTATAAAGGTCTTTGTAATAGAGGACATAACTGAAACCGTCGAAAATCTACTGCCAGAGATTGAGGAGCAAATGATCAAAGCCCGTGAATACCTTTCACAAGATATAGAAAAACCTGGCTGTGATTGCCTGTACAAAACTCGCAGCAATCACTGCGCGACTTTCGAATATTCAAACCCGGATGTGCCAGAATACTCTGTTCACGACATTTCCAGAATCGGAAAAAGAAAGCTTATGGAACTCATTGATTCCGGGATTTATCTACTAGAAAATATTCCCGAGGAATTCGAACTATCCGATAATCAAAAAAATCAGGTTGATATGGCTGTACGCCCACAACCGCTCATCCGAACCGATTTTATCCGCGATGAATTGGAGAAGCTTGTATATCCCTTATATTTTTTGGATTATGAGACTTTCGCTTGTGCCTTGCCTAGATTCGATGGGTTTGGAGCTTATCAGCACATTCCCTTCCAATATTCACTGCATATAGTTGATTCGCCCGATTCTGAGCCGATACACAAGGAATTTCTTCACATAGAATCGCACGACCCGAGCCCTCATTTTGCCAGATCTCTTCGTGATCACATCGGCGACAAGGGCACAGTGATAGTCTGGTACAAACCCTTCGAATGCGGTCGAAATCGCGAGCTAGCGAGGCGTCACCCTGAATATCATTCGTTCTTGAACTCCATAGAATCTCGCGTTTATGATCTGCGTGACATATTTTCCAAGCAATATTATGTACACAAGGAATTCAAGGGCGGAACCTCGATCAAGGATGTCTTGCCAGTTTTAGTCCCTGAACTTTCCTACAAAAAATTAGCTATTCAGGAAGGCGGCACAGCCTCGCAGAAATGGAACGAATTAGCGAACGGAGATATCGCACCTGATCTCAAGCAGTTAATATCCGAGAATTTGCGTGAATATTGTAAGCTCGATACCTACGCCATGTACGCGATTTGGAAACATTTGAAAGATAGGATATGATAGGCGATATGAAAAATTACAAAATACTTATTATAGTTTTAGTTTTAGCGGTGATTGTCGTAGGAGCGATACTATACACGAGAAACAAAAAACCTAACGGGCCTGTTGTCGAACCAGTAGTGATGAAAACCTATGTCGAACAAGACCTTCGCTTCCAGGTGACATATCCATCTGATTGGAACCTCAGCGACGAATTATCGACTAGTTCGCCATGTTGCCTATTTATAGAATCATGGAAAAAGAAAACCACATTTCCTGTGAATGCCAGCGGAACACCAGTTGAGACTATCACTGCTACTGTAAACGCCAGAATACAGGTCGGAAGCTATGATCGAAAAGTCTATGACCCATTCAAGGCCGCAACTACAACAAAGCTCACACTCGGAGGCAACGAATTCTATAAAGGCATAACTTCGAACGGAATGGAATTTTATCTCATGCCGCGCACCGAAAACACAGGGGTTGGTGCAGCAATATACTTTTATCCAGAGACTCCTGAGAAGTACAAGCCGACAGCTAGAGATATCGTGTCTACAATAAAGCTGTTGCCTCAAAATTCTAGGGCATCTTCTACACCAGTTACTTCTAAGTAGATTTAATTATTTTCTTTTTTACAGAATCAACAAATAAACGGAATGCGATTCTATCTTCTTTGTCGTAAATGATTCTGACCCCGAGGAGATGATCTATAGGACAAAGAAATGGTTT
>JAPLZI010000050.1 GCA_026395095.1 Candidatus Tayloriibacteriota bacterium | reverse complement strand
TCCGCATTTCATTCACGAAAGAATTAGGCATCAGAATTTTCGGCGAAAAAAGTTCAAACTTTGTTCAGAAAACTCCGCAAAATCGCAAAAAATTCGGAATCACCGGAAATCGCATCGTCGCAAACCACGAGTGGAGGGCGGGGCGGAATTCCCCCCTGAAACCCCCCTTCCGCCCCGCCCTCCGCAAGTGCGATGTGTTTCACCTTTTTCGGGCGATTCCGAGTTTTCTGCGAAATTGCTGCGGGGCTTGGACTCGAACCAAGATACATTGCTTCAGAGGCAACGGTCCTACCATTAGACGACCCCGCAAGGGAAAACGAACCTCTACAAAATACGCTAAAAACGGCTTTTATTCAAGTTAGGACCAAAATCTAATAACTCTACGCCGAGGTTATGACCGCCAGCACGATAGCAGTTATGATCGCGCCGACAAGGCCGATCTTCTGGTGCGTATGGAGCTTCTCGTGACTGATGAATAGACCCAGGAGAACCGCGATGATGATATAGCTCTCCGACAATGCAGTAGCGACCGCGATCGGGATGATCGACATCGAGAATACATAGGCGATCCACGCCACTTCATCGGCTATGGACATTGGCAGAACAAATATATAGGTATGCTTGAGATCCGGAAAAATACGATGGAACCTCCCTTTCCCGATGAGATAAATGCCTGTTGCGATTACCATGAATACATCCGTGAAAAAATTCACCATTATAGGATCGGATATGCGCCCACCCCACCCCATGAAGAAGTTAGCACTACCCATGAGAATTGCTCCAAGAATAGCCAGCGGCACACCTTTTTCCAACAAGGCAGAAGAACTAAAACGTTTTTGCTTGAAAGCAACCAAAATAAGAAAGATTAGAAGGAGCGAGACGAGAATGATCTGAATAACAGAAATTCTCTCACTGACGAGAAAATAGGCTAGAAAAGCCGCGACTGGAATCTCCAACGACCAGATCGGTTCAACGATAGCTAGCTTACCCTCCTTCAAGGCCTCAAAATCAATGAGTGCCGCCAACAAAATCACAACGCTTGCCACAAGAAGGATTAGAAGTGAACCACCCTGATTGGTGATTACATTCGGAATCTGCCGCCAGACGAAAGGAGCCAATATAAACATGCCGATAAACGACATGATAAAAAGAGTTTCCCAGTCGCCGATCCTGCGAGTAGACTTTTGGATGAGAAAATCCCCGAAACCCCAACAGAGCATTGCAACAAAGGCTAGAGCGATCCCAACTCCGATGGTCATATGTTTTGATCAGTTAAAATTATTTCCTCTGAATTTTTCTTAGCCTGCTCTTTTTTACGGTTTTTAGATGCCTTCACAAATGCGGTAAACAACGGGTGCGGTGCGAGCGGTCGAGCCAAGAATTCAGGATGGAATTGCGTGCCAAGAAAAAACGGATGCTCGTCTTGTGGTAGTTCAGCTATCTCCATGAGAATTCCATCTGGCGATTTACCAGAAAATACTAGACCGCCCTTTTCGATACGATCAATATATTTCGGATTGACTTCATAGCGGTGGCGATGGCGTTCTTTGACTGTCTTTAGACCATAGGTCGCAGCCGCCAGAGTTCCCTTCACCAGTTTTGCCGGATACAAACCGAGCCGCATCGAGCCGCCGTAATTCCCGAGTGCTATCTTTTTCTTTTGGTCGGGCATGATATCGATGACGAGATGCGGCGAACGCGGATCTATCTCTGCGGTGTGAGCGTCCGTAAGACCCAGAACATTCCTAGCAAATTCTATAGTCATAAGCTGCATGCCGTAGCAGAGACCGAAATATGGGATCTTATTCTCGCGCGCATAACGGATGACGTTGAGCTTCCCTTCTATGCCGCTCTCGCCAAAACCGCCAGGAACGATGATGCCGTCGAATTTTTCTAGCGTAGAATAATCGGGCTCATCTTTCTCATAATCTCGCGCATTCACGGTGTGGATCACGGCTTTTACTCCATTTGCATAAGCCGAGAATTTAACCGCTTCCAAAACCGATATGTATGAGTCAGACAATATAAAATCCCCGGTATTAAAATACTTACCGACGATCCCGATCTGTACTTCATTCTTGCCATGATTCTTGATGCCACGCGCCATCTGTTTCCAGACAGCGAATTCTTTACTGGCCTTTTTGACTGGCAAGCCAAGAGCCTCAAGCAAAATCTCACCTAGATGATCCTTGTCGAAGTTCACCGGCACATCATAGATACTCTCGATGTCTGGCGCTGAAATAACACGTTCCGGCAACACATTGCATGTAAAAGCGATCTTATCTTTCCTCTTTTGATCGAGAACCATCGGACCGCGAGCGATAATAACATCGGCTTGAACTCCGTAACTATTGAGTTGCTTCACGGCGTTTTGTGTAGGTTTTGACTTCATCTCACCTATGGTGCCCGGTACTGGAAGATATGAAACCATGATGAAAAGCACATCTTGGGGGTGTCGGATCTTGAGCACGCGCGCTGCTTCGATGAACATCACATTCTGATAGTCACCAACCGTTCCCCCTATTTCAACGATTGTGATATCGGACTTACTGACCTAGGCGCCATGTTCGATACGCCTGACAATCTCTTCGCGGATATGATCAGCATCGACGAACCGTCCCCCATATTCTAGGGCTCGTTCCTTATCGATGACATGTTTGTAGACCATGCCGCTGGTAATATAATCGTCCGACGTCAGATCGCGATTCAAGAAGCGTTCATAGTTACCCATGTCTTGATCGGTTTCCAGTCCAGAATTCAATACGAAAACTTCGCCGTGCTCGGTCGGATTCATGGTGCCAGCATCAACGTTGAGATATGGGTCTACTTTGACCAGATTCACACCGAAGCCCCGCGCGGAAAGGAGCGTTCCGATCGAGGAAGTAGCTATGCCTTTGCCGACTCCAGACATAACGCCGCCTGTTACGAAAATGTATTTATGCCTCTTTTTCATGGGCGTATTCTAGTTAATGGAAGCATGAATGTCCAGCCAACCAAAAATCAGACATGCAGATACCTCCTCGCCGCCACATAGCTGGAAACACCTCCAAGAATGACGCCGGTCCCCATTATTATTCCAAAGAGCTGTCCCAGATTGGTCGTAAAGTATGAAGAAAACACATCTATAGCGAATGAAAAATTCTGGGCTACATCCACGCCCGCCAAGCGCAATATCGCTGTATCGCTCCAATAGGCAAAAACAGCCAAGAGAACCAGAGTTATAACTCCAGAAATGACTCCATATATAATTCCCGAAACGACCAACGGGCCGCGCACAAAGACATTCGACGCACCTACTAATTTCATGACCGATATTTCATCTCGCGCGGTGTAAGTTATGAGCCGGATCGTATTGAAAACAACTATGATCGCAACTATTGCCAGAATTATCGCGACTATCAAACCTCCCTGTTCCACCGTAGGTATGATGCGACCCAAGCGATCGATGATTAGCTTGTTCTCCTCATAGTTTATTTTTTCTATTATTGGCGTACCATTGTCATCGGTAGGATTTTTCTTTTCCAGATAATTGGCTATGCCGCCGTATTGGCCGGGTTCTTTGGCTTTGATATTGATCGAGGCCGGGAATGGATTGCTACCAAGCTCATCCAACCCCTGCATTATGAGCGCATTGTTCTGCCATTTCGCCTTGAAAAGCGCCAGGGCTTGATCACGCGAAACATATGTAGCCACAGACACCTCCGGCAACTTTTTGACTTCATTTGAAAAGGCAATAATGAGACTCTCGGGTGCCTGAAGAGAAAAATAAACATTTATATCAACCTGGCTCTTTACTTCTTTGAGAAGAGTCCGTCCGAAAGCGCCGGCGAAAATGAGACCGCCAACCGAGAGGAGTGCAAGAGTTATGACTACAATAGCGGCAAAAGACAAGAATCCATTCCGCCAAAAATCCACGAAGCCTGTCTTGATTATACGCTTGAATGAGGTGAGTATCATCAGATTGATTATAACACCGTACTACAATATGTACTTACCATTTTTATCATCTTTTATAACTTTGCCCTTCTCGATAGTGATAACTCTTCCACCAACCGTATCAACAACCCCTTTATTATGAGTGGTCAGTAAAACTGTCGTACCGAGCTGATTTATCTTCTTTAAGATGCGCACGATCTCGGCTGTATTCGTGGGATCGAGGTTGCCTGTCGGCTCGTCGGCAATGACAACATCAGGCTGGGTTACGATGGCACGAGCTATGGCAACACGCTGACGCTCACCGCCGGAAAGTTCCTTCGGAAAATTCCAGATTTTGTGGCCGATATCCACTAGTTCCAGAACATGCGGCACATCAGCGGCGATCTCGGCATCTGTTCGGCCGGCAGCCTCCATGGCAAAAGCGATATTCTCGTAGATAGTCTTGGTCGGAATAAGCCTATAATCCTGAAAAACCGTCCCGATACGACGGCGAAGTTTCCCGATGTCTCTCCTATTCATCTTGTGGACATTCGCTGACTCAAAGGAAATCGTGCCGCCAGTAGGCCGATCTTCAGCGATCAAAAGCTTCATTAATGTCGTCTTTCCGGCTCCAGAAGGGCCTACAATAGTCACAAACTCCTTTGGTTCAACGCTGAAGCTCACATCTGTAAGAGCTACCGTCTCATCTGGGTATGTCTTGCTTACCTTGTCGTAGTAGATCATGCATCGATTATAACACCCTTTCAGCCTCGATGAACTTGTCCAAATCCCCTTCAAAAACCTTATCAATCTGTGCAGTTTCCATGTTAGTCCGGTGATCCTTGACCATCTTATATGGATGTATAACGTATGATCTGATCTGATTTCCCCATTCTATGGATGTCGTTGAACCGAGTTGCATACCTTTCTCCTTGGCTATGCGCTCGTCCTCCATGCGTTTCCAGAGCTTTCCGCGCAATATTTCAAAAGCCTTCTCGCGATTTTGGGCCTGTGAGCGTTCGGAAGTGACATGAATGGAAATACCGGTCGGCTTGTGGAGGAGCCTTATCGCTGTCTCCCTTTTGTTTACATTCTGGCCGCCAGGTCCGCCGGACTTGGCTATCGAAATCTCAACATCACTATCGGCGACCACTAGATCACTAGCTAGGGTTTTCTCAAATTTAGGAATTATCTCAACCAGCGAGAATGAAGTCTGCCTTTTGTCGTTGGCATTGAAAGGTGAGATGCGCACCAGGCGATGTACGCCGGACTCATTCTTGAGGGTACCATATGCCCCAAGCCCACCCGGTCCATTCTTGCCACCAATCTCAACCATAACATTGCGATAACCACCGTGGTCATTTTCGTTGGCATGAATGACTGACCAGCTCCAGCCCTGCTTATCCGCATAGCGCCGATACATGCGCAGTAACATGGCAGAGAAATCCTCGGCATCATCTCCGCCGGCGCCGGAAAGAATACACATGATCGCGTCGCCTTTATCATACTTCCCTATGCCTTCTAGGCTATCCTTGAGCGCCTGCAACTCCTTGAGTGTCGCTTGTGCCCGCGCCTTGTCAGTCCAAAAATCAGCCGCCCCCATGGCCACTTCTAATTCCTGGATCCGCGCATTGATTTTTTCTTTGTTGTCTGCCATATCTATTTCATCTGGAGCCATCTCCCGGAATCGAACCGGGGACCCTCGAATTACGAATTCGATGCTCTACCAACTGAGCTAAGATGGCACAACTGGAGCCGACGTCCGGGATTGAACCGGAGACCTCGCCATTCGTTTACACCTCTCCTTACGGGAGGACTAGACTGTATCTTTCTCCATTCATCACGGAGACCCTTGTCAGTCGTTCGGCCGCAAAATAATATCGCGCCACGGTCTTAACCCCCTTGGTCTTTAACCGTTATTCGGGATTCACACAGACGTTACCGTTTATGTGGGCAGGGTCTTACGACCTACCAATGGCGTGCTCTACCAACTGAGCTACATCGGCAATGCCTACTCAAAGAACTGCGCGCCCGATGGGACTCGAACCCACGGTCTATCCCGTGACAGGGGATCGTTTTATCCATCTAAACTACGGGCGCATTTTTATGAACTTCTCGAAAGTGACCTTCTTTCGGTCTAGAAAAATGTCACTAGAATCGAGAATAGGATGATTATACATGAAATCGTATAATTTCAAAGAACTGATAATACTATAATTTAATCTATAAAAATTTCCTTTACCTTTCCTCAATGTACCTTTAAATATTGAGAACAATCTCAATCTACGACAAATTTCTGCCAAAAAATCACTGGAGCATGAAGTAAAGACCGTCATCAAGGCTAATGATTTTTTAGGTCTATTTCTATGCACATATCCCATCCAAACACATCCATCACCATCGAAGTAACCTCTAACAAAGTCACGGAAGTACTTCGCCGGAACCTCTGGGACAACCAAACTTTTAGTTTTTCCTTGTCTAAATCCCAAGGATAAAAGATCAGAAAACATTTCTTTACTTCCAATCTGAAGCCTGTATAATATTTTTTCTCTTTCGGTTCCGACACGGACACTTATCTTGTGTTCTGAACCAATAATAGTCTTTATTTGTTCCAGCAACTCCTTATCTGTAATCTGAATATTCCAAAAATGTGCTCCCTTTTTATTCTTAGTCATATATCCGTCCGCGGCAAAGAATCCAGGAATATAAGCCATGTTCGGTGTCCATATTTTAAAGAAATCCTTATTGACCTTTTTATAGATTGGCATGTTTCAAAAATTCGCCATTAAATGGCATAACTAATAATATCAAAATGTGCCGACGCCTGGACTCGAACCAGGGACCTAGCGCTTATGAAGCGCTCGCTCTAACCACCTGAGCTACGCCGGCATATTGCATAGAATAGAGGAAAACTGCCTCATGTGCAATCATCACCTTGAATTAAAGCCGGCATTGTGGCATAATAGGCGTTCTAGGTATGCATATCGCGGGGTGGGGTAACGGTAACCCGTCAGGCTCATAACCTGAAAATTGCTGGTTCGATTCCGGCCCCCGCAACAAAAATTTTATATGTATCTATAGGCAAGCCTTTCGACCTCCAGCCTGAAAAAATCTTTGACCTTTTCCCAACTCGCGTCAAAATGCAATGTGAGAGGTGGATCATTTTCGGCATCTTCGAAATAAGCCATGCTTTTGATGATATGGTGAAAATCGTGCGCGACGGAAGGATACTGTTCGCGTAACCTTTCTAGGGTTTTTTCTAAAGGTTCCAGGTGATGCGCACACCAATATAAATCAAAGAAATCACGCTTTCTACCGCGTTGCGACACTGCGATGATCTTCATTACAGCAATATCGAGTGGCTTGAGTATTTTCACGGTGCCATACATGACATACTTTTCCTTTGGATAGAAAAAGGGGTAAGCGATGAAGCTTACTTTAGCTTTAAATAGGTTTCCATAGATCGTGCTCGGTCTATCGTTCGTTACATCCCAATCTTTGACATCCTTGAAATGACCAGTCACCTCGGTTGATTCGAATGCTCCCGCCGTCGTGAAAAAATCAAGATCAACGGAAGTACGGTGTCCAGTTTGCAGAGCCAAGGCAGTGCCTCCGGCTAAATACCATCCCCCCTCCGCCAACCATTGCTGTTCGGATAAAAAATCGAGAGCTTTCTTTGTCTGCTTAGGTACCACTCCCCAATTAAAATCTAATTGTTCTTGAGAAGAAGCCTCCATAGATTTTTTGTCTCCGGTCGGAGACTGCGCGACATCTCGACTACTTTCTTTATTTGATCCGATTGATAGGTGTTTCGTAACCATCTCACTTCATCATCGTGGCCAAAATCCAAAACCCGCTCAATGACATATTGCGCGTTTTTTTTCAGATCTATCCACTTCGGATTCGTATCCCAGAATAGGGATTGTCTTAATTTCATGCTCTAATTATAGCATATTCTGGCCTATTATTCATCATAAAAAATAGACCGAGAAACGAGATGGCTACTAGTTACTTACTAGAAGTTGATGTTGCTGTTGTGGGTTCGGTAGTTTGTTCGATGGGAGATTGGACTGTCGTCACAGGTTCACTCTGTAGAGTTGTCGTAGTGGCTTGAATGGTCTCAATGGTTGGAGTGGTGGAAATAACAGGAGTAGAAGTCGCCGTTTCAGTTGAAACCGCCGGAACCGTCGTAGTTGCCACCTCAATAGTTGTCGTTGCTGATGCAGTTGGATTGACTGTAGTAACAGTATTCAATAATGGATTTATACCTTTAGCTTGATCAGCCGCAGAACCATAAGTGACTCCCCCAGTCTGGAGAAGGAACTCCTTGAATTTATCCTTGCTGACGCAGACGTTGTCGACACAGACACTGCTATCTATATTCATCGATCCATGGAATGTAGTCGCGGTTTTTACATCTACTCTATCGGCATTCAGATTTTTAACATTCATATCATCCACATAGGCAATCTTCGCCGTCAGTTTATCAAACACAAAGTTCTTCATTTGAGACTGGAGGTCAGTAACCTTCTGGTTAAGCTCCTTAATAGCCTGGAATGCAACAGCGACAAGGTTACCGTAGGAGATACCCATGGAACCGTCGGTGCCG
>JAPLZI010000038.1:32094-35953 GCA_026395095.1 Candidatus Tayloriibacteriota bacterium | reverse complement strand
CTGATGAGCCGCGTACCATTCGTTGATAGCCTCCATTATGGCCGCCGAGTAAGGACTACCGCCGGCATCACTTGTAGCAGAGATCGGCGCAAAGCCATCCTCTGTTCCCGATTGATTCTTGTAACCGCCTGCAGCGTTCTTGAGCTCGATGACACGTGACAATTCCATGAGAGAGAGTCTGCCGTTTCTGTCTGTGTCAGCGGAGTGATAGGTCGATATAGCTCCAGGGCCGGCTTCGTAACCGTCAACTGTACCGCCTTGACTGTGGTACTCGCCTGTTCGAGATGTTTCATTGCGATAGTTGTAGAGAGTCTGGAAACGAGCCAATTCAGCATCATCTATTCTACTGTCATGATTTGTGTCAGCAGAGTGATATGAGGTTGGCGCTGTCACTGGCAATATACATGCGTTCCCTCCGGAGTATGTGTAACCAGAAGCACATGTCCACTGACAGATATTCGGATTGCTCGTCGTGTATGTCCACACTGTTGTCACACCAGAACCAGTAGTGTAAGAACCTGGGCCTTTTGTAACACTCGCTCCTATAGGTATATTACCTGAACAGGATTGAATAGTGGGTTGGGTGGGTTGGTTCATGACAGTCATGGTGTTACCGTACGCAGAACCGCTTACAGAAACTGCTGTGTTAGACGAGTTTCTTACAGCGGTCGACGAATCGGAAACAATATTGGCTGATATTGTAATCGAATTATTTGCAATTCCCGTGACATCAGCTTTCAAGGTATATGGAACTGTCTGATTACTTGGAATCCCCGCACCTGGAGTACCAATAGAGATATTAGAGAAGACAGCTGAACCGTTATAGATCGACGCCGAAGCAATCATGGTGTTTCCCTGATATAGGTAAGCGGCCCCAAGAGTGCCCGTACCGCCTAAAGTAATATTTGCCTTGACGCTGTTCAAATACAAATTATCCCCTTGAGCTCTCACATCAAATACAAGAAGCGGCAAGTTGAGAATCTGACCATTCGTAGCTAACTGAGTTGACGAAATGGGTGAATTTGCATTGCGTGAGAGATAGGCTTGAGAAACTGATTGAACCACCGGGCAAGCTCTAAACTGACAGCCGTTGTTGGAATCCCGCGAAACATATGAGCCATCAGAACATTGCTTTGCGTCCATTGTGCAGACGGAAATTGGTTGTGAGCCTATGATAGCAAAGGAATTGTCACTAATATCCTCTGGTGGATTCGTACCTGGAATGTTCGAGCCAGCCAATATAGCCCTGACCCTGAAGCCACCGGATTCATAACCCGAGCTATATTTCACAGGTATCTTCCACCAGAACGAACCACTATTCGCTGACAGATTGCTGATTATGACATCCTCCATCCTGCTTTGACTGTTTGTCGTGAAATAAGACAACTGCAACATTACTGAAGTATTCGTTGGAATATTTGCCGTACTCCAACTGATGAGTACATTGTCACCTGCCTTATATGTCTCTCCCCCATTCGGGCTAAGAACAGTAATGGAAGGTTGTCTTGTGTTCGTTGCCGGATTAACCGTAATTTGACTCGATACACCGATAGCATAATTTGGATTGCTTGCGCGATAGATGTAGAAGTTTGGAACTACATTTATAGCGTTTGAAGTGCTGTTGGTAAAGGAAATCTCCTTAAAAGTCGCATAGCTAACTGGAACATTCGCCCATCTGTTACATTCTTCGACAGCATTTGACGGTACACTATCAACATTCTTCCCAGAGACGCCTGACGGACAAGAAATATAAAGCTTGGCGGAAACAGCATCTGAAGGTATCGTCCAATGAATCTCGCTTGAGCCACCAGAATTAATCGACGAACGAGACACGGAGACAGTCGGATTGGTTTGAGCGGTTGGGGAGGTGACAGTGAACGGGAAAGCGGCAGGTGTACCATTGCCGAGAGCTACCAGATCGATAACAGTTAAATTATAATTTCCTACTGGAATGTTCGGTACTGTAAATGTAACTCTAGACCCATCTGTTGAAACAATACCGTTGTAGTTGCCACATGATGTATCGTTACAAATACCTACCATGTTCGTAACCAAAGAAGTGAGACTATTACCATAGATGACAACAGACGACCCTGGCGAAGCCGAGTTAGGAAAAACACTTGTGATACCTGGCTGTGTTGTTGTCGTAACCGGCACAAACCCATCCTCTGTTCCCGCTTGGACTTTGTAGCCACCAACAGCATTTTTGAGTTCGATTACACGGGTGAGTTCGAGGAGAGAAATCTTGCCGTCTCTATTTGAGTCAGCAGAATGATATACTTTTATATATCCTGGTCCTGCTTCATACAAGCCGTCAGTTCCTTGATAGTAAGTTCCAGCGGTCGCATGATATTCACCAGTTCTCGTTGTTCCATTACGGTAATTATAGAGAGCAGTGACGGCATCAAGTTCACTTTGATCTATTCTCCAGTCATGGTTCAGGTCGGCAGAGTGATAGGAAGAAGGCGTAGGTATAACTGTCCCCGGCACATACGCCGTGGACCAATCCGCGCTTGGAAGCAAGGTTGAAGACTTCCCTCCTGAAGTGAACCAATTGACTTGATTGAGTCTAACGCCATATGTGTTGGCTCCAGGATTATTGATAGTAAAGGTAATCATCACCGGCATTGTTATCGACTGATTTTGATTAGCACTAACAATAAATGCATTGCTCAATAGAGCCGTGCCGCTTGGCTGGCTGTAAGTTACAGACGCATTATATGTGCTCGTATCCGGCTGGCCATTCTTGTAAATTTGGAAATCATTTGAGTAAGGACCTCCTATCGCGGGTTGGCTTGACGCGGGAAGACCAATAGAAACATCACCCCCTGTGGCGGTCAGCCGCACATTGAATACCGCCGTGTACTGGAATACAGATACTGTACTGGCACCAGGTGTGATGTTGGACATGGTGATCGTCGGCGTTCCCACAGCAGTAACTAATAGATTAGCTTGTTGGTTAGTTGCTCCACTAGGTGTACTTGAACATGTTCCACTCACTGCGGTGCGCGTCGCAGACCCAAAAAATCCCGTTGCTGGAATACCAATCGCAGTTTGATATTGTCTCAATGCCACAGCTGTCTGACTTCCAAAATATCCCTTTGGAGTCCAGCCATTCACTACATTCGTGATGTTATAACCATTGCCTATGAGAAAATTCTGAAGCGCAACAACATCCGGGCCAGTACTTCCGATAGTGAGATCATTATTGAATGTATAACATGTGCCTGTCGGCGTCATAGTCGATGAAACTGACGGATTAACGGTCGGTGTGACGGTTGGTATAAGCGTACAGACATACCCCGCCGGACAGTTGACTGCCTGCGCATTCACGACCGAGGTAACGATGAGAGGCGCCGCCATGATTAGCAAGGCATAGGTGGCAATGATATAGATACTGTGGTTTTTCATATTAATGATAAATTAAGGCTTTTAACGCATTCTAATAAACTCCTGAATCGCATCAAATATACTTGCACCTAAGGTTTCACTTTGCAATGGAGGTAAAACGGATGTCGGGGCAGGATTCACAGAAATAACGGCCGACTTTATATTGGCTAAATTCGGGTTGTCCGAGGTATATACAACATAATTAGGAGTGACTCTCTGAACAGAGCCTGAAGTATTCATCACTGCGAAAGTAAAAGTCCTACTATCTCTCATTTCCTGATAGAGACCGCACAAATTAGAACCATTTGTGTCTGGGATCCAAACTTTATCCGGGCAATTGATGACCAGCTTAGCAGAGCCAAGAAGGTTCGATGGATAGGTGAAGGTTAAAGTAACAACTCCGCCAGAATTTACTGTTGTAGGACTAGCGGTCACAGAAACCGTACCCGTCACAGCAGGTGCAACAGGT
>JAPLZI010000038.1:0-31998 GCA_026395095.1 Candidatus Tayloriibacteriota bacterium | reverse complement strand
CGATGTACCATTATTTTCCGTACCACGCGATCGGAAATAGTATGTTCCAGCAGCGCCAGGCAAAAGACTACATGAAATTGTGTGGGTGTTATCCCTTCCGGTTGTACTATTCCAATATCCGCAAGGTGTTCCCGAAGTCCAATTAACATTATCGGTAGATTGGTCGATTGCGGCACTCTTTAGAGTAGCCGACGGTGAGTTTGTGACAGAAGTCAGGTTTGCGGCTTGTCCGAGAGTGATCGAAGCCGACGATATTGTGAAGGAGGTCGTAGGAGGTAATGTTGAAACAGCTGGGGCGGTTAATGTTGGTGATGTAAGATTGATCGTTGATGGTGGAGTATTCACGGGATTGGCAGGCGAATTGTAAACTGGAGAAACCGCTGTTGTGGGCGCGACAGGAACTGCAGGCGTCGCAGTCGCCGTGTTGCAACACCAAGAATTTAGCTTCGCACGAGTGATCGAGCCAAATTGACCGTTTTCAGCGATACCATTTACGGCCTGATACCGACTCAATGCGCTGGCCGTATTGGTGCCAAAACTTCCTGCCGCAACTAGCCTATTTGCAACATTGGGAATATTAAAGCCATTTCTGATGAGGAAACTCTGAAGCGCTGCAACATCCTGACCTGAACTGCCTATAGATAGATTGCGACTGTATACATAGCAAGAACTGATAGATCCGCCGGTGGCATACCCGCTTCCAGTGGTCCCACTGTAATACCCGCCACTCGAACTCCCGCCACTATTAGTAGTGTTTAAAAAAGCGCCAGAACCGGAAGAAGTAGTCAAAGGAAGACAAAGATATCCGACAGGACAACCTGGTACTTGCGGAATAGGAGTACAAGAATAACCTGTTGGACAATTCACTGCCTGGGCGCTTGCAATAGATGTGAGGAGTAAGGGCGCCGCTAATATCAATAAAGCGTAAGTGGCGATGACATGAACATTATGATTTTTTAACATGTTTTTGATTGAGTTTTTGGGTGTTACCCCAAGTTTTTAAGTTGATACTAGTTTATACCTATTTGATAAGAAAGAGAACAAGCGACCGGACTTTCGTCCAATCGCTTGGGTAGTGGGAACATTATAGCAAAACAGGTTTTTCTGGGAAGGAAGAGTTATCAACAGGTAAAGGAAGTGGAAGGAACATGACCCAAAAAGAACATTCCCAGTGGGAGCCACCTATTATGGTTATTCTTTAGGCACAAAATCGATACAGCAGTGGAGTTCTTTTGGGGTCATGTTCCTCCTACTTCTCTGTTATGATTACTTTCTCTTCTCCGCAATCTCCAACGCCACATTCGGAGGCACAACTTCATAGTGATCAAATTCTAGTTGAGCGCTTCCTTGACCCGAAGTCATCGAGCGCAACTGCGTTGTATAGCCGAACATTTCCGAGAGTGGAACCTTCGCATGAATGGCGAGCACCTGCCCTTTTGGCTCCGAACCTTCCACCTGTCCGCGCTTTGAGGAAATAGAACCAATAATATCGCCCATGTATTTCTCCGGTGCAACTACTTCCAGTTTCATGATTGGCTCCAGAATAACCGGCTTTGCACGCTTCGCCGCATCCTGAAATGCCTGCGAAGCCGCAATCTTATAGGCGATCTCCGACGAGTCAACATCGTGGTATGAACCGAAAGTGAGCTCGCAAGAGATATTCACCATCTTGTAACCAGCAACAATACCCCGATCCATTGCTTCATGAACGCCTTTCTCGACAGCCGGAATAAATTCATTCGGAATAACACCGCCCTTGATCGAGTTTATAAATTCAAAATCATCATAGCGCTTTGTATTCTTTGGGATCTTCTCGCCTTCTATCAGTGGCTCCATCGGCTTCAAAGTCAGACGAACGTGACCATACTGACCCTTACCACCAGTCTGTTTGATGTATTTGTGTTCCGCTTCGGCCGTGCCCATGATCGTCTCACGATAGGCTACTTGCGGTTCGCCAACATTTGCTTCGACGGTAAACTCCCTCTTCATGCGATCCACCATGATCTCAAGGTGAAGCTCACCCATTCCTGAAATGATAGTCTCACCCGTTTCCTGATTCGATGATATGCGGAATGTCGGGTCTTCATTGCCAAGTTTGCGGAGAGCCATACCCATCTTTTCCTGGTCGGCTTTGGTCTTCGGTTCGATGCGGAGCGACACGACCGGCTCCATAAATTTGATCTTTTCTAGAACAATCGGGTTCTCTTCATCGCAAAATGTGTTTGAGGTAAGGGCATCTTTTAGTCCCACGGCCGCGGCGATCTCTCCGGCAAAAACTTTTTTCACTTCTTCGCGCTTGTCGGCTTGGAGGCGGACAATACGGCCCAAACGCTCCCTTTTGCCAGTGGTGGAATTGTATAGATAAGTACCTGCCTCGATAGTTCCGGAATAAACACGGAAGAATGTGAGCTGGCCGACGAATGGATCGTTCTGAAGCTTGAAGGCCAAAGCGGCAAAAGGTTCCTCATCAGAGGCATGTCGGATGACTTCTTCACCAGTGCGGGGATCAATGCCTTTGACTGGAGGAACATCGAGCGGTGAGGGAAGGTAATCAACGACAGCGTCGAGAACGAGTTGGACACCGACGTTCTTTAGTGCCGATCCAGTAAAGACAGGGAAAATTTTATTCTGAATAACAGCGGCACGGGCGGCTTTCTTGAAAGCATCTATTGAAATCTCTTTACCATCCAAGTACGCCTGCATAGTGACATCATCGTGTTCAACGACCTTCTCGATCATTTCGGCGCGATATTTCTTTGCATCTTCTAGCATGTCGGCCGGAATTTCTTTTTCCACTATTTTATTGCCCATTTCCCCTTCGAAATAGAAAGCCTTCATCTTCAGGAGATCCACAACTCCGACATGGTCGCCTTCGAGGCCTATCGGTAGCTGGAATCGGATCGCGTTTTTATTCAAACGCTCCAAAATAGACTTATATGACTTCTCGAACGAGGCACCCATACGGTCCATCTTGTTTATGAAGCAGAGCCTCGGAACCTTGCCATCGTCAGCATAACGCCAGTTGGTCTCAGACTGCGGTTCGACACCAGCGACGCCGTCGAACACGACAACGGCACCGTCGAGCACGCGGAGTGAGCGCTTGACCTCTACGGTAAAGTCGATGTGACCAGGAGTGTCGATGATATTGAAACGGACCTTCTTCGAAACATCCGTCGTCGGCATATATGTCGGATTCCAGAAACAAGTGATAGCGGCCGCGGTGATCGTAATACCGCGTTCGCGTTCCTGTTCCATCCAGTCGGTCACGGTGTTACCATCGTGTACTTCCCCGATCTTGTGGGTCATTCCTGTATAGAAAAGGATGCGTTCCGATGTGGTTGTCTTGCCGGCATCGATGTGAGCGATGATGCCGAAGTTTCGTACTTTGTCTAATGGATAGTCGCGGTTCATGAATGGTTTTATGCCAAATTTAAATAAAAAAGCCCAGGGCTTAGGTAAGTAATACGATACAGGAATTAAACAATAGTGGCAAGGGCTCTTAATCAACTGAGAGATATCTACAGTTTAGCAGCACAAAAACTTGATGAACCATCGTTACACGAAAATAATTTCAGTTCTGGATATTTTCCTCCTATGTTACAAACATAGTTTTGCTCTGGGACTTCCTTACAGTGAACTCGCCGATCTTGAATCTCAGACTTTTGTTTACCAGTTTCCAAACTAGACAAAATCCAAGTATAAAGGAGAAGGCATCCAATTATTATAACAATCCAAATGAATTTACTGTATAAATCTTCACTATAAGTCGCTTTAAAAATTTTGATTACAAAATAAATTAAAAACAAAAAAAGTGCGGAGAATAACAACGTACCACCAACCAGCAAGGCGGGTCTTTGGCTTGCAGATGTAAACCCAATTCCAACAAACAACATAAATAAGATATTCGCGTAAAATAATAGACCCACAACGCTAATCAGTCCGATAATCACTTTGTAGACCTTTGAAACCGGTTTCATGGGAAAAATTATACCACAACTAAGACTACTACGGATTAGTTTGAAACCCTATCGCATCTTTTGGTTTGGTCAGATCTGCAAGCATTCGTTTTAAAACATCAGAAACATCAGAGATTTTATGACCTTGTTTTTTCTGTTCTATTTCCAACTCTTCTATCTTAAGAGCCAAATCCTTATGGGTCGCCAACATCTCGCGGAGCTTTACGAAGGCACGCATTATGAAGATGTTCATCTGGACAGCGCGATCGCTATTCAAAACGGAAGAAAGCATGGCCACGCCCAGTTCAGTAAAAACGTACGGTAATTTACGACGACCACCTCGACCAGCCTTTGAGGTCACAAATTGTGACTTCAAAGCCGTGGCTTCGTTGAGAGCTAATTGAAACATAAAATCTTCAGGAAAACGATTAATATTACGCAAAACAGCCCGGTTCAAGTTCTTTTTTCATGAAAAATTTATATTAACTATTAATTCAAACAAAAAAGGCGCGGCCATGCCGAACCTCTTTTGCAATTATAAACTTATTTTGATGTGGTCGCAAATTGCGACCGGTTACCACGCAAAGTGAGCGAAGGCCTTGTTGGCTTCGGCCATCTTGTGGACATTTTCACGCTTCTTTACGGCCTCACCTTCGTTCTTAGAAGCGGCGATAATCTCGTCAGCGAGTTTGAGGTGCATAGGCGCCCCCTTTTTTGAGCGGGCGGCATCGATGATCCATTTCATGGAGAGTGCATTCTTGCGCTCTGGGCGAACTTCGCGAGGGACTTGGTAGTTAGCGCCACCGACACGGCGAGAGCGGACTTCCATGGCCGGAGTCGTATTTTTCAGAGCAGCTTCGAAAACCTCCAGAGGATTCTCTACTTTGGCCTTCTCCTTTATGGCGAGCATGCAGTCAGCGACGATCTTCCTAGCAACAGTCTTCTTGCCGGAATCCATGATGTAGTTCGTGAACTTGGCGAGCTTCAATGATTCGTAGTTCGCATCAGGTTTGAGAATTCTTTTTATGTTTATTTTTCTTCGCATGTTAGTGAAATTAGCTGTTAGGCCTGAATATTAGGCGACCTTAGCGGCCTTTGGCTTCTTGTTGCCGTATTGACTGCGACCTTTTCTCCTAGCTTCCACACCAGCGCAGTCGAGGACTCCGCGGACGATAGAATATCGGAGACCTACATCCTTGACGCGGCCACCGCGGAGGAGGACCACGGCGTGTTCCTGAAGATTGTGTCCCATGCCCGGAACATATGCTGTGACTTCCATACCGTTCGTGAGGCGGACGCGGGCGATCTTGCGGATAGCCGAGTTCGGCTTCTTAGGAGTCTTGGTAGTGACTTTCACACATACGCCACGCTTGAATGGTGCCGGAAAAAATACCGGCTGATTCCTGATGGAATTAAATGTGCGAGTCAAGGCAACAGATTTCGACTTGCTCTTGAAACGTCTCCTGTTCGACTTTGTGAGTTGATTGATTGTTGGCATTTTATAATGCGGCGCCTTTTTAGGCTTTAATGCTATGCAAGATTGACTTTTTCACCGCTTTTAGCCCTAGCGAGCCGAGGCGATTACTCATTCTTGCCTTAATAATTGATTTTTTACCCTCTGTGGGCCGTGGGAGTACATTATCAAAGACAAACCGCATTTGCAAGAATGAGGATCAAAACAAAAAAAAGACCCCGGCGATGTTTTATTGCATTCTCCCACAGTATCAGTGTGGATGACGCAACGAAACATTGCCAGGGTGTGCTGGTCGCCTAAGGCGCCGAGCACTTTGTTTTTGGAGCTGTGAAGGCGAAGGGTCCATCCGACTCAAATCACCAAATCGAGATCACCAAATCGGGTTGGTTACGACGAAATCACTAGCTACCGACGGAACCACGAAGGCCCGTATTACGCTTCGACTATTAGCCAACCTTTCGGCTAGCTAGTAGCAAGACGCCAGTTATCCTAACACTTCCTGCCTTCGGAGAGCTGGGCATTAGGCTGACGTTTACTTATCACGAACTAACCACTATCACTACTACCATGTGGGTCCGGTTGGGGTCGGCCTTTCTCAGGTTGCACCCCTCGTTACCCGACAAATGAGCATGGTATTACTTTCCAAAAATCTGTCAATAGGCATTATGAACAACAACTCCCCTACAGATTGATCCCCGTAAAAAGTTGAAATACCCACAGGATAACTGGCGCAAGAATTTGCCACAGGAAAAGCACCACTATGAGGACGAAAATCGGCGCGTATTGTTCGAGGATCATTCGGGCTCGTCCATATTGATCCGGCATCATGATAGAGAAAAGTATTTTTGATCCATCGAGGGGTGGTAATGGGATGAGATTAAAAACTGCGAGCACGATGTTTATGATTACTATAGAAGCAAAAATTGTTATCACCGGCGCCATCGATGGCGAACTAAGATCAATAAACCGTAGGATGGTCCCAAAAATGAACGCGATCAACAGGTTCGATCCGGGGCCCGCAGCGGCAATCAGAAATTCACCTTGCCGTTTATTCTTGAGATTGTATGGATTGTAAGGAACTGGTTTGGCCCAGCCGAATGTAAAACCGGCAAGTGAGGTTATAAGGGGAACGATAATAGAACCTATGGGATCTATATGTTTCAGCGGATTCAAGGTCAATCGTCCAGAAAGTCTGGCAGTCGGATCCCCCAGCCGATCAGCCATATAGCCATGTGCGACTTCGTGCACTATGACCGAAAATATGAGGATAATTATGGAAAGGATTGCGAGCATGTAATCCATATGTTAGCATACGATTCTCATTAATTTTATGGCCAGAGTATGCGATATAACAAAGCGTGGCTCAATGAACGGCGGACGGTACTCAAACCGGACGCGTGCTACTCAGTTCAATCCTAGCGGCCACGTCCGTCGATACCCAAATCTCCAGAAAAAGTCTGTCTATGTCCCAGAACTTAAAAAGTCTGTCCGTCTCACTGTTTCAGCTCGCGGTATCCGCACTATCGAGAAGAAGGGCGCGTTTCGTGCATTGAAAGACGCGGGAATGATCTAAATATTTTTTATCTTTATAGTTTTGCCGTCTGAAACTATTTTTACTGTGCCGGTTTCATGAATGTTAAAACGATTTTCCTGAAGGATGCCAGCCAAGTTGCTGGTTTTTTCTTTTGTCGGTTCTTTTGTCACTTTGTAAATCAGATAGGTCGGTGAGGTTGAAGCTATCAGTTCGCGTGCCAAGTTTGAATTTGCTGCACTATTGAATGCGACTAGTACATCGCTTGGATCTTTTATTTTACTTGCGATATATTTCTGGACTTTTTGGCTTGCGTGACCGGTCAACAGAATAGAGGTCTCGTCATATTTGATTCTCATGATGATTTCTGGGACGCTAGCATTAGAGTATTGAAAATCCTTTGGCTCGGCTGGAAATAGGATGTCTGCTTTTGTGGTTACTTCACTAGTTGCCTCACTGTCGGGGGTGTCATTATCGAAAAAAATTTCATTGCTAGTGTGAAATTCTTGTGTTTTTATTTTTAGATCGTGAAGAGTTTTCAAAAACGTGTCGTAAACGATGTCGGTTGGAGTGTTTTGCACATCCGCAACTATCCCTGCCCTATCCACTAAATACCTATTCAAAACATCTATGAGTCCACTTGTGGCTTTTCCATTTGGCTCGGCCGCGATCACCATATCCAAATGCTTAGAATAAAACGGCAGAGTATCTGTCAGCCGTTTGATGATCTCGGAATTTGAGCCGCCGTTAATGAGAATTCGCTTGTCGTTCGGTGTTCTTATTAATACTGCCGGCGTCCCGGGTACATTCATGACATATATCTCTAGTTCGTGCGTCCTTATAGATTGGAGCCACACAAAACCAGCCACGGCCAAAACTACCAGCACTGATGTGCCGATAATGAGCCACCGCTTGGATATTTTATTCGATATACCCTTTATCATTTCGGATGAAGTATAATAAGAGGAACAATATATGCAACAATTCATCGCAAAAAAATTCAATATTCCGGCTCTCAAAGGCATTTCTGCGAAGACGATCGAGGAACATATAAAACTCTATGAGGGATATGTAAAAAATCTTAATCTCATCCATGAGATCGTCGAGAATTCGAGCAACCCCGAATATGCGCGTCGCGAAGCCTATCGCCGACAAGGATTTGAGTTTGGCGGCATGCGCAACCATGAATATTATTTTTCGGCTTTTGAAGGTGGTCCTGCCGCACTCCCCATTGATTCAAGCCTATATAAGAAAATCATCGCTGAAGGAAGCATTCTCGATAGGAGGATCGAAATCTTTAAAAATTTGGCGACCACCCGCGGCGTCGGCTGGGCAATGCTCGGTTACGACAAGCATACAGATAGACTTATCCAATATTGGGTTGACGAGCAACATATGGGTCATCTTCCGATTTTATTATTGAAACTTTAAAGATTCTATTGCCCTACCTAGACAGCAGGAAAAACCCTCAAAAAAAGTTAATACGCCTAATTGGTGTTAAAATGGAGAAGCTAAGCGCGCAAAACACTTTAATTTAATTACATGAAAAACAGTAAATCAAAATCTTTAGAGATTGCTAAACAATTTTTGGGAAAAGAAGTGGAGATTATTATTGACCGGCCATTGGGTAGTAAACACCCAAAACATGGTTTTGTATATGAGGTAAATTATGGATATATTAAAAATACTTTGTCACCTGACGGAAAGGAATTGGATGCTTACTATTTAGGAGTCAACTATCCATTAGAAAAAGCTGAAGGAGAAGCTATTGCAATAATTCATCGCGATGATAATGACGATGATAAGCTTATTGTCGTACCTGTCGGGACTAATCTTACCGACAAGGAGATACTTGAAAAGACACTCTTTCAGGAACAATACTTTAAATCAACAGTCGTCAGGAAGATAAATTAAAACTCATATATCCAATCGCTTGACAGTACATCTCTAATTGAATTAAACTTGTGGCAGTCAAGTACCTCGAGTGTTTCGAGATTCTCTAAGAGCGGAAAATTATGTATGCACGCGTCGGCCGCCAGCGTTCGTCTTCGGACGGATATGCAGTATGGAGGGATCTCTTCACGGAAGTGAAGATCGCGTCCTCCAGAGAATCTCAAAGTTCTTGAGGTATTTTTTCTTGCTTAAGAACGCTGTTACAATGATCTTTTCAGATTCTATGACAACCAAGTGTGGTCTGGCCATACCCGGAAAATACTTAACATACATAATTCTATTATTTGTTTCTCTAAGAATACAATCAGGAAATTCCAAAATATCCGAAACAAGTTGCAGTAATCGCCAGCCTTCTTCACCCTTTTCGGCAAGATGCTTCAGAGTTCTTCGTGTAAATACAAAATTAGAATATGCGGGTACATATTCAGCCGGCCCATCAACCAGAGCCATTTTTGGCATTTTTTGAAACTCTCGAAACAAAGTTATTACTTCTTTATGCATGATTTTTTCCAAATAAAAATAAATAAGAAAATTCCATAAAACCCAATTACCCACCAAAAGGAGAACGGCGGAAGATAAACGGCCGCATATGGGATCTGGGCAAATTTTTCGACAATAAATAATTCGTATGACAGCAGAATGTGTGCCGCCCAACCAAAAAACATACCGAGAAATGGATGTATAAACCCTCCAGCACCAGTCAGGAAAACAACCAGCATCGTAATCGGTATAAACGGCAGGATTATTATGTTTACGATGACACCGATGATCGAAATCTGCCCCATCATGTAGAGAATGAATGGCGAAACGAATATTTGCGTAGCAAAACTAGCCGACACAACATCGCGGATACCAAATTTTTCTGGGATAAATGTGAGCCTATTCTGAATCGGTTCAGCCAAGAGGATAAGCCCGATCGTCGCCAGAAATGACAACTGGAACGACGGATCATGAAGTAAAATAAGGGGATTTTGGATGAGCATCAACAGAGCGGCAAAGGCTAGAGCCCGGCTGACACTATAATCACGACGGATCAGATCAGCTCCAAGTGCAACACTAGCCATGAAACATGAGCGCACGACTGTAGCACCTCCGCCAACCATAACTCCGAACAAGGCGATCCCGATTCCGCCTATCACTATTCCCCACACTCTCGGCAAGAATGACAAAATTCGCCGCAAAGCCACTGCAACGATCGTTATATTAAAACCAGAAAGCACAACTATATGGATGAGACCGACAATCCGGAAATCTTCCAGCAAATCTTTTCCAAGCGCGGCCTTTTCCCCCACAACAAGGCCAGCTGCTAATGCTGCATGCGGTTCACCCAAAGATTTTTCTAGGTTCGATACGAATCTGCGCTTAGTCGAAAACAAAAACGAATTCAAGTCAATGAATTTTTTTGACGCGATAGGAGATGTCGACGCCGTTAAGGGCACGACAAGCGATGCTTTGGCACTTTTTATTTCATAGAATACGTCATCCTTGGCCAAATAGCCTTTGTAATCAAAACTACGTCCATTGTCGCTCGAAAAATTGATCGGCCTCGAAAGCTTTCCGGAAAAGTCCACTAGATCACCATAGGAAAACCGCGGATATAGCTTCGTTTTAACTCTTACGAGCAAATCGCCGGCGCAGGATTCGTCTTTTTCATTAAAAATTTCATTGACATCGATAATAAAAACTTGTCCGGACTCTTTTCTTTGTGGATCTTCTGCGACTATTCCAGTTCCTCTCACTGTCTGTCTTAGACAGGAACCAATATCGGGTGATGTGTATCCAAAAGAAGCCGAGATCCTAATGATCGCAGCCGCCACAAAGACGCTCCAAAATATGACCGTCCCTTTCCTCACGCACGAATTCTAAACCGCCGCCGTTCAAGATTCGTTCAAAAAAAGTTCAAATTTTAATGAAGAAAAGATAAAATTTTGCTGAATTTTTGTTCAAGAAATAATGAAGAAAAGTCGATTCCCCAAAATCGTGCAGAGCACAAATAATTATGAAGATTTGAATTCACCCATGATTGTGGCCTCTTCAGCCGAACTCAACGCCTTCTTATATTTAGCCCCTCGCGTTCCCTTCACCCGTTTTTCACATTCTGCCCAAGTTTTGTGGGTTTGGACCACACCATTAACCATACTTACATATGAATACGCACTGGCTCGCGATCGTGAAGAATCAGACTTTTTCGTCTCCGCTTTTATGGCATCGTGATCGATGTTCAGAATACCTGCAACAGGATAATCCTTTACTGGGCCTCTATAAAGCCTTGGATTGTTGCCATCAGCAAACTCCGTAGCGATCCAATCGCATCGCTCATTTCCCCTTACGCCGACGTGCCCGCCGACATGCTCCCATTTAACAGTTCGTTTTTCAGCCAAGTCATGGATTTTTTCCCACAAATCGCGGTTCAAAACCTCATTTTTTGTTTTTGTTATCCAACCGTTTTTCTTCCAACTCTTAATCCACTTCGTTATACCATATATGGTATAACGCGAATCAGTGTATATGGTTACATCTGAACCTTCAGCAGTTTCTGCGAGCCCATGTACTACCGCGGTGAGCTCCATCCTATTATTTGTCGTATTTCCTTCACCACCACCAAGCTCGAAAACCCTCTCGCCATCGACAACAACACTGCCCCACCCTCCAGGTCCAGGATTTCTGCGGGAAGCGCCGTCAGTAAAAACAATAATTTCTGCCTTGCCAACATTTTTACTTATTTTGTCCATATATTAAGAATATATCACATCGACTATCCGCAGTCTGATTTCCGGCCTGTTTCGGAACATCGATTTTTCGACAGAAGCGACAAGATCGACAGGAGAGGCCGCCTTATTCGAAGCTTTATTTGAGATTAGCGCTTTCGCCCACTCGCTCGGCGCCCCGAAGAACGAAATCGCAGAAATTTTTGCGCCATTGGCCTTATTAAAAACTAGCTCGACATGTTCGTTCCCTTTGCCAAACAAACGGATCGAGCTCGGCACGACTTTCCTAAAAAGAAAAACTGGTTTTCCATTGCCGATTCCGAATGGAGCCAGCTTATTGAGGTCCTCGTGCAATTTAAAACCGACGTCATTCATGGACAATTCACTATCAATGAGAGTCTCATCGCCAGCAGACACACCAATTGGCCCATTCCCAGACACATCACCAGAAACCGCGGCACCATTCAGCCGCACTGCTGCCTCGTTTAACCGTTCCTCCAAATAATGAATAGAGTCATTAAGCACACCAAAGCCGCCGGAATGTTTATGTCCACCAAACTCGGTAAGCGTACCTACGGGCATGGCGCGCATGAGCTCTACTACATGAGTCGTGCCTTCGGATCTACATGAACCTTTGATACCACCCTCACCATCCCTGCCCCAGAGGAATACCGGTCGTCGGAATTCTTCTGCGCAAGAATTTGCAGCCAAACCCAGTAAAGACGGCCTCCATTCAGGGTTTCCGAGCACAATCACGCTCGGCATCACTGAGCCATGTCTCTCATGCACGAGCTTTTTTACCGCCTTCACGAGCGAGGCCACTACGCCTTTTCGTTCATTGTTTATGTGATCTAGGTGATCCGCACATTTGTCGGCTTCGGCGTCATTATCGGCAACCAGCAGATTGAAAGCGTCCATCGGCACACCCATTCGTGAAGCGGCGTTAATTCTAGGAGTGATCATAAAGGCAATATCATCTTCCGTAAGATGTTGTTGTGATATTTTTAATTTTGCCAAAAGCCTTTGCAAACCTTTTCGTGGGCTTTTCCGTAGAACACCCGTTAACGAAACCATGTCAGACAAAGTCGCGATCCCGACGAGATCAAGCAGCCACTTTTCGTGGCCCTCCTTGAGACCAAAACGATTTTCCGCGAGCACAGCCTGAA
Source organism: Candidatus Tayloriibacteriota bacterium (assembly GCA_026395095.1). Classification (GTDB taxonomy): domain Bacteria; phylum Patescibacteriota; class Minisyncoccia; order Phycocordibacterales; family PALSA-1337; genus C7867-002. The sequence continues at coordinate 19,210 of JAPLZI010000038.1, read as the reverse complement.
TGAGCTTAAACGCAACTCCCGTTCCACAAAGATTTTTGTCGGGGTATTCGCAATCAAGCTGTTTAGGATCTATGACCGCGATCGCAGGCGGCAGTTTTTCCGGCGGTTCATGATGATCAGTGATTATGACTTCTATCCCCTTCTTCTGCGCATGTTTGATAGCTTCAAAATCAGAGATTCCGCAATCAACAGTGATAAGAAGCGTCACGCCCTGGCCTGCCAGATCATCTATCGCCTCTTTATTCACGCCGAAACCTTCATTGTGGCGGTGAGGAATGTAGATAACGAAATTCTTGTATCCTATCCGCCTGAAAAGATCGTGAAACATCGCCGCCCCAGGAATACCGTCGCAATCATAATCGCTATATATTGCGATTTTCTGGCCTTTTTCGATGGCCTCGATGATTCTCGCCGAAGCCTTATCAGCATCTTTCAACAAAGACGGGTTATGTGTATCCCTTACATAATCAGGCTGAATGAATTGCGCGGCTGACTTGGCATCTGTGATGCCTCTATGGAATAAAAGATGTGCCAGCAAGTCAGAATAACCCGGAAAAGCGTCTTTCTCTCTAGGTTCTAACGGTCGGCGAGTCGAGTATAGCGGCATAGATGTGAGTATAATATACTATGTAGACATTTAATATGACTGACTCAACCAAAAACGTGTCCGACTGCATATTCTGCAAAATTGTCGCCAAAGAAATTTCCGCGAACATCGTCTACGAGGACGCGGATTTTCTGGCTTTTCTCGACATTCATCCGCAATCACCCGGGCACACGCAGGTAGTGCCATCAGTAGGTAAATACTTCGAAGTCGTAAACAAGATCGCCCACGCACAACAAAAAGCGTTCAACACTGAATGGGTCTTGAGTCGTATTATTGGCGACGAGATCCTGCACGCACATATTTGGGTATTTCCGAACTGCAAAGTGGACGGTGATAAAGACGACCTCGCGGGAAACTGCAAAAAAATCGTGAAAAATCTAGTATAAGAATACCCTCAGAGGACTAATACACTACTTTAACGTTTCGATTCCCGGCAAAGTCCCCTTTGTCAGGAATTCAAGCATGGCGCCACCGGCGGTAGAAATAAAGGTGAATTTTTCTTCCATACCAAGCTCGGCAATAGCCGCGATAGTGTCACCGCCACCAACGATGGTGGTCACGCCACGTGATGTCGCTTCGCCGATCATTCGTGCCAAATCCAAAGTTGCTTGTTTAAACCCTTCTTCGTATAACCCCATTGGTCCATTCCAAAGAATGAATTTTGAACCGTTTATTTTCTCTCCAACAATTTTTATGCTTTCAGGACCGATGTCCAAAATCTTGCCGGCATTGGATAGTTGATCAGGCTTCATATTTTTTCGGTTTTGATCGATGATATCAACAGGAATAAGAACTTTCTGATCGCTTAATAATGGCCTGAGATCAAAATCTCCTTTTGAAAGCAGAGACTGTCCTGTTTCATAACCCTTTGCCTTGAAGAAATCATTCGCCAGAGCTCCCCCCACGAAAATCGTGTCAGCTGTGCCTAAAAATTTATTGACAAGCGGCATTTTTGTTTCGAACTTTGCACCGCCTAGAATGAATAGGAACGGATGTGTAGGATTAAACGCTTTGGAAAGATTCTCAACCTCTTTTTCTGTCTGCAAACCGGCATAACCGGGAATAAACGCGGGCACTCCGACTATGGAAGCATGCTCGCGATGGCATACTGAAAAGGCATCATTCACATATATATCGGCGAGCGATGCTAACTCTCGCGCGAATTTCTTGTCATTTTTCTTTTCACCATCCCATACGCGCAGATTTTCCAGAAGAATGCACTCGCCGCCCTTCATTTGGTTTTCAATAATATCAAAAGCTCTTTTATAATCCTTTACAAAGGTGACCGGCACGCCAAGCTTATTTAAAACCACAGCGACAGGCTCTAGAGTAGCTTTTTCTCCTTCTAGAACCTCGATGTGGCTAGCAAGAATAACTTTTGCGCCGCGGCTCCTCAAATATTCGATAGTCGGCAAGGCGGCCTTGATACGAAACTCATCTACTACCATGCCATTCCTCACAGGCACATCAAAAGCGGCTCGTAAAAGAACTCTAACCCCCTGCAAATTTTCGATGTCGCGAAGTGTTTTCATTATTCTATTGCATCAACCGCCTTCAAAAGCTCCTTGAACCCCGGCATATTTACGCTCTCTCGCCCGACGAGGAGCCCGTCTACTTTGCCAACCTTAATGATATCCCCAGCATTGCGGAAATTGACCGAACCGCCATACAGAACTCGCACCTTGTGACCAGCTTCGTGGCCAAAGACATCGGCAAAGATCTTCTTTACGAAAAGTGACATCTCATATACCTGTTCCGGCAACATCGCCTCCTTGGCACCGATCGCCCAGATTGGCTCATAAGCTAGAATAATTCGTTTGGCCTTATCCTCAGGAATATTCGCAAATGTTCCCTTGATCTGTTTCCTCAAAAATTCAAGGTGTACCCCATCATCATCACGGTTTTTTTCACCTACGCATACTACTGCAGTCAAACCACCCTCAACTATCCGAAAAATCCTCTTTGAAACCATCTCGTCCGTATCGCCTGCCGCCCTTTCTTCAGAATGTCCCGTAATAATATATTCGACGCCCAGATTGGCGAGCATTTTTATCCCAACTTCCCCAGTATGAGGCCCGCTTTCTTCGAAGGAAACAGACTGTGCACCAAGATGAAACGCCGCCGGCTGATTCCTCGACACACAAGCCGGAATAAAAGAAAAAGGTGGGCAAACGACCACTTCAGTATTTTTTAATTTCATTGAAATTTCCCGAGTCTTTTGCGCTATAGCCTTCGCCACCGCAAAGCTTTCCGGATTCATTTTCCAATTTCCGATTACAAGTTTTTTAGACATTATTTTGGTTTATTATTGAGGTCGCATGGTGGCAGAAGAAACATCGTTCTGAAGAACATTCCCAGCGGGAGCAAACTACAAACCTTCTTCTTTAGGCACATTATTAAAATTGTAACGGAGTTCTTCAGAACGATGTTTCTTCTGCCACCACACCACCTCACATTCTATCACGACTCATGCTAAAATCTCCTCATGAGAAACCCCCACAGAGAACATGCTGGATTTACTGTAGTTGAAACACTGATTGCCATCTTCATACTAATTCTTATTGGATCTATAGGAATAAGCGTCTTTTATAATTCCAGATCAACGAAGACACTGGATGTTGTTACGGACGGCCTTAATTTTACTCTTGAGCTCGCCAGGTCAGATGCTCTGGCCGGCAAAAATGCCTCCAATTTTGGCATTTTCGTCGCCACTTCTTCATACACTTACTTTATGGGATCTTCATACGATAGTTCTGACCTGAATAATAAGACCACCAAAATACCATCGGGTTGGTTGTTAAGCACCAGCACGGCAAATGGAAGCTCTGCCATAGTCTTTACCCATCTAACTGGAAACCCCCAGTCAATGGCAACTGTAACAATAAGCAACATTGCCACCCCTCCCCTCAAAAGAGACCTCGTCATCGGCTCTCAAGGCGATATAAGTGTGATAAAATAGTCTGGCATGAGTGAAGTTCTGCAAAATATTCTGCAAAAAAAACGTGGTGCTGGTTTCAGTATCATAGAAATTGTGATCGGGGCGGCTATCGTCGCTCTTGTAGTTACAGCTATTGCTAGCGCCTGGCAATTTTATGTGAAGCTGGGAGGACAGAGCACACGCACTACCCAAGCCGCCCTTTTGATCGAAGAAGGCGGTGAGGCACTACAATATCTACGAGACAAGGGTTGGGCATCTAATATAGGAAATCTTGCAACAAACACGACCTACTATCTCATCTGGAATGGCACAGACTATGTCACCACTGCCACGCCAACATTGATAAACAACAACTATTCGAGGACGGTTATACTTAGCGCTGTTCTGCGCGATGCATCAGATAACATTGCCACGACTGGAACAGCAGATCCAAACACAAGGACTGCCACATTAAGTATTTATCCAAATTTAGATACCACCACGCCGATCTTACAAGCACAAATGCTCATCCACAATGTATTCCAGAACTAAAAAAAGCGGTTTCACTCTAGTCGAAACTCTGACTTATGGAGTTGGCCTAGTCATAGTCCTAGGCGGCATAGTTACCTTCACAGTTTATCTTTATGATTGGTATAGGACGTCGACAATACCTACCAGAGTAGATCAAGTAGGCATAGCTTTGATAAACAGGGTCTCGAACGATATACGCGGAGCCAATTCGGTAAATGATTCTTCAAGCATTTTTAATAATCAAAATGGAGTACTTTCCCTTACGACAACATCCGGCACGATCTCAACGACAACTGTATACGCACTACAGAACGGAGTTATGCAATATAAATTAAACTCAACAGCAACATCTTCAATATCTTCTGATGATATCTCAATTTCCGGATTTTATGTCAAGAAATTGACTACGCCAGTCTCAACAGTTGTACGCGTAGAGATCGACATAGATTATGTAACCAAGGCTGGAACAAATACATCTATATATAACGGGCTTGCAGTCCTTCGCCAGTCATACCAATAATCATGAGAAACTATAAACATAACAAAAACGGCTATATTCTAATCACCATTGCAGTACTTTTTGCCGCCTTGGGATTGGTCTTGGTCCTAGGTGGTGCCGTACCCGTAGTTTCTCACTATTCTTCTATCCAGGGATATGCTTATTCTAAACAAGCTCTACTAGCCTCGAATAGCGGCATAAACGAAGCCATTTATAGATTGAAGACTGGTAAAAATCTGCCTATATCCATGGTTGTATCTCTGAACACTGGCTCTTCGACCATAACAACGACAGCAACTCCCGGAGGTAAACAGGTTGCAGTTGAGGGAGTCCAGAAGTCATACGAAAGAAATTTCCAAGCAAGCCTCCAATATGCAAACGGAATTGCCTTTAATTATGGCCTCCAAGCAGGAGTTGGAGGAATGACTATGGGCGGCGGTTCGACCATTAACGGAAATGTTTATTCGAATGGAGATGTTGATGCTATAAGCGCTACCATAAATGGCAGTGCAGTCGCAGCAGATGGTTCCCAAATGACAATTGATCAGGTTAACAACACACCAAGTACCCCGACAAACTCAATAAAATTCCGTGATATTTCTTCTGTACGGGATTTCGCCCAGAGCTTCCAACCTGCTACATCTTCAGTGTTAAATAAAATTTCGATATATATCAAGAAGGTCGGAACACCTCCAGACGGCACTATCAGACTCGTTACAGATAACGGCGGCTCACCGAGCACCACTCAAATCCCCATAGGCACTCTACCGCTAGATGTCTCCATGATCACTGCGAATTACAGCTGGGTTGATTTAGCCTTTCCAACTCCACCGACGCCCACGCCAGGCACAACTTACTGGCTAGTTTTAGATAATGGTTCCCAAAGTAGCAGTAACTACTTCGTCGTCTCGGCAAATAACAGTTAGTCTTCCGGAACTGCAAAAATCGGCTCATACGGAGGGTCATGGATCGCTACAAATCTCGATGGTTATTTCATGACATATAACGGAGGAGTTACAGGACTGATTGGTGGAGCTTCATATGTTGGCGGTCTTGCTTTACAAGATGATGGCTGGGCTACAACTATAAAAGGAACTAGTGTACAAAACACCGGCATATTGTATTGCTCGGTTGGAACAAATAACAGCAAGGTATGTGACACATCACGTAACAGCCCTCCACAAATTCCACTCCCCTTCACTGACGATAATATTCAGGACTGGAAAAATGAGGCCGTTGGAGGAGGTGTTTATACTGGAAACTACAGCGTTGACTGGCGAGGTGCTACTTTGGGACCAAAGAAGATCACGGGTAATTTATTAGTGAACGGTGGCGGTACTCTCACCCTAAACGGAACACTTTGGGTTCAGGGGACCGTAACCGTAACTGGCGGTGGTAAAGTTGTTCTACCAGCGAATTTTGGGCAAAACAGCGGTGTAATCATCTCAGACAGTTATATCACTGTCTCTGGCGGGGGTTCTGCAGGCTCTGGAAATTCAGCAAGTTATCTCTTCTTTGTCTCTACGAGCAAATGCCCGAATGACACCTACTGTTCAGGCAATAGTGCAATAAACATAAACGGTGGAGCAGGCGCAATAGCGGCTAATGCCCAATCAGGAAACGTCGCCTTGAGCGGTGGAGCCAACATAAGAGCCGTAGTTGGTAATTCGATAACAGTATCCGGCGGAAGCGTCGTCAACTATGATTCTGGACTCGCAAGCCCAAGCTTTGTGAGTGGCCCTTCCGGAGGATTTTCTATCACCAGTTGGAAAGAAAACTAAATCGCAGCAAATCAAATCGCAGTAAAATTAAGTTGCCACAAAATGATTTTATTTGACTGATCCTACTAGTGAATATATCGGTGAGATCATGGATACGGCAAAAACTCCGACAGCTGCGCCAATGACGACCATGAGAACAGGCTCAATGATCGTGGACATATTCTTTGTTTTTTGCTCAATATCAGTCTCATAGTAATTCGAAACATTGACTAACATATCGCCAATTTTTCCTGTTTCCTCCCCTACAGCAAGCATTTCAGAAAAGAAAATCGGGTACAATTCTTTGTAATCTTCGAAAACTTTTGACATAAGATCGCCTCTTTTTATGGCCTCTTCCGCTTTAACGAGAACCTCCTTGAAATAGACATTTTGCACGACGGTTCCGGTGATTGAAACAGACTCAACGACACCGACTCCAGCCAAAATGAGCGACGAAAGCGTTCTGGCAGTGCGTGCCGAATTCACTTCCTGGACAAGCGGCCCGATCAGGGGCAGATTCAGCAGTAAGCCATGGAAAAACTTTTTTCCGGAAATGCTCTTTGACCAATACCATAGCCCGATAAAAACAAAAATAATGAGCAACAAAACCCAAATGCCATGATATTGTATGGCATCGCTTATTGCGATAATGACTCTAGTAGTAAACGGCAATGGAACATTTAATTCTAGGAAAATCTTGGTGAGCGTCGGCACAACGAAGATGAACATGAGCACACCAATGACTATCATGACCGAAAGGATTACCCCCGGATACATGAGCGCTCCACGGACTCGTCTTTCCAGAATATATGAATTTTCCATCTGATTGGCGATAGCCGAGAGCGACTCCGACAAGGTGCCGCTTTGCTCACCCGCATGAACCATGGAAACAAAGATCGGCGGAAAAGTCTTCGGGTGTTTCGCTAGGGCTTCAGAAAAGGTCGATCCTTTATTTATCTCGGCCATAAGGTCCTTGAGCACAGCTTTCAACATTTTATTTTTCGACTGACGTTCGATGACAGATAATGCCCGCGATAAAGCGAGACCTGATACCAACATAAGTCCAAGATTGCGCGCAAAATTGATCTTATCGATCATCTTTATACGCGACAAAAAATTGATATTCACATTTATCTTGAGTCCGTGGCCTATGATCTTTTCCTTGAATTCAACCAGTTCATCACCCCTATCCCTTACTAGGTGATAGAGCTCGAAGCGATCAGCAGCATCTTTTTCGGCTGAATAAGTCTCGCCGCTCGTTTTTTTTGCCGTGTATGTAAAATGTGACATGGTTTATTCGGAAACTACTCGCAGAACCTCTTCTATTGTTGTTAGGCCTTGGACGCATTTGAATATGCCATCCTCTAACATTGTGAGCATTCCCTCCTTCCTAGCTTGGGCCTCCACTTCCGAAGTTGTGGCATCCTTCATTATAAGATCCCTGACTGCCTGGCTCATCTTCATGACTTCATGAATTCCCAGACGGCCCTTGTAACCATCATCCTCAGAACTGGGTCCGGGGTTATAAAACTTGATTTTATCCCAAGTGTCGCTGTTTTTAATTATTTTTTCCTCTTTGAGTGTCGCAAGAACCTTGTCCAGATCTACACTCTTACCGAGCTGGGCCAACTCGTTTTTTGTTAGAGAATAAGCAACTTTTGATTCGGTAAGTTGGCGAACCAGGCGCTGACCTATGACAATATCGAGGGTGGACGCTAGTAAAAACGGCTCTACTTTCATGTCTAGTAAGCGTGGAACTGCACCGGCAGCCGAGTTTGTGTGTAAGGTAGACAGAACTAGGTGACCTGTAAGAGCAGCATTCACGGCAAGTGCCGCAGTTTCATTGTCGCGGATTTCACCAACCATGATTATGTCCGGATCCTGACGGACTAGGGTTCGTATTCCTTGGGCAAAACTAAAACCGATTTCCGGACGGACATTAGTCTGATTGATCCTCGCCATCTGATATTCGATCGGGTCTTCAATCGTGGAAATATTCACATCCGGTTGATTTAGGATATCCAACATCGTATAGAGAGTCGTGGTCTTTCCGGAACCGGTAGGTCCGGTGGTGAGGATCATTCCTGTCGATAAGTTCAACGCTTTATGTATTCTCTCCAGAGATTCGCCATGGAAATGCAGGTACTCGAGCGTAAAACCGGAAATATTCTCTCGGAGCAACCTCATCACCAGTTTTTCGCCATAATATGTGGGCAGAATAGAGACACGGAATGAAACCTTCTCATTATTCATGTCCACCTTAAAGCGACCATCCTGTGGTAAACGCTTCTCGTCAAGCTTCAGGTTTGAAAGCACTTTGATACGGGCCGATATAGATGTACCAGCCTGTTTAGGCAACATCATCGCGTCATGAAGGAGGCCATCTATGCGATATCGTACAAGAACCTGTTCTTCCATGGGCTCTATGTGGATATCAGAGGCATTCTGAATGATTGCATGTTTTATGAGCGTATCAACAATACGAATAACTGGCAGATCTTCGGCAACCTTCTTTAGGTCAGCCTCGGTCGTGGCTTCAACGCCCTTGCCATCTACGGTTATCATCTTCAGTGATTCAGTCTCTTTTTGGATGATGTCGCCAAATTCAGCCTTGAGACTTTTTTGGTACTGGATAAGAACCTCCTTTATGGAATCTGCGTCAGTGAGGCGTGGCAGAATCTTCAGGTTGACTTTCTTTTTTATGAAATCTATAGCAGAAAGATCGTTGACATCGAGCATAGCGACTTCCAGAGAAACATCGGACTTTTTGAAAGCGACGATAGAGTGCGACCTAGCGATAGGTTCAGGAATGAGTGAAAGGGTCTCAAAAGGTATTTTCTTGTGTTTAAGATCAACAAATGGGATACCCAGAATGTAGGCCTGCATACGGCGCAGGTTATCGGGTGTTATCTTACCGGCCGCAACGAGAATATCCCCTAGAAGCTTGTTCTTTTCGTCGGACTCCTTCTTCGCGGCTTCGAGATCCGTCTTCGTAACAAGTCCGGAGTCCAGTATGAATTTGTAGAGCTGTGTATCTTCGACGAGCATGTTGCTCAAATTATAACATGCCTATAGGCAAAAATACCCATAGACCAATATACGTAAACTTTACTTCCAAAACCCCTTATGATAATATCGTTGCATTAGTACGTTCGCCCGAAAGGCGGACTATTTTTATAAAAATCAATAACAATTAAATAACAAAACAATATGTTTGACTTAAAAACAATCAATACGGTAGTCCGCGAACTTGAGGAAGAGCGCGGCATACCCCACGAGAAAACTCTAGAGGCGATAGCTATGGCTTTTGCGACCGCCTATAAGAAGGAATACGGCAAAAAAGGCCAGCTTATTCGTGCCTCCTTCGATCAGGCTTCAGGCCAGGTTGAATTCTGGCAAGCAAAGCTAGTCGTTGATCGCGAACAGGTTATCATGGAAGGCGATGAGGATATGGCTCATGAAGAGCTCAAACACGCCAACCTTGACGACATTAAGATTCGTTTCAATCCCGAACAGCATATGTTAATCGAAGACGCACATAAGATTAAGAAAGACGCCAAGACTGGCGACGAGCTGATCTTTCCTCTCGAAAATAAGGCCGACTTCGGCCGTATCGCCGCACAAACAGCAAAACAGATAATCATTCAGAAGATTCGAGAAGCAGAAAAAGTCTCCGTGATGAGTGAATACGGGGAAAAGGAGGAAGAAGTCGTCGCTGGAACTGTCGAACGTGTCGAACGTGGCATAGTATATATAGACATGGGCCGCGCCGTCGGTATCATTCCTTATGAAGAGCAGATCCCGAATGAACGCTGGAAGACTGGTGACAGGATCCGTGCTTATCTCTATGCTGTCGAGGAAACACCGCGCGGCATCGTACTCAAACTCTCTCGCGCTCATCCGAAATTCCTGGCAAAGCTCTTCGAAACAGAAGCCCCAGAGATTGCCCAGGGCATAGTTGAGATAAAAGCCATCGCCCGTGAAGCCGGCTCCCGTTCGAAGGTGGCAGTTGTATCACACGACGCCCACATCGATCCGATCGGTTCGCTCGTCGGTCAGCGCGGCGTGCGCGTTTCGACCGTGACTAGCGAACTTTCAGGCGAGAAGATCGACATCATTGAGTGGAACGAGGATCCTGCGTTATTTATAGAAGAGTCCCTTTCCCCTGCTGAAGTCATCTCCATCGAGCTTATCGACGAGGAACATCGTGCGATCGTCATGGTCACCGAGGACGAACAGTCTCTAGCCATCGGTAAGGGTGGCCAGAATGTCCGTCTTGCCGCAAAGTTGACTGGTTGGAAAATAGATATAAAATCAGCCAGCGGGGAAATTCTGGATGAAGAAGCCCCTGATACTACTAATATATAAAAACAAACAATGAATACATACATAATTTTCGCTTTTATTAGCTCCGTCATTGCCATCGCCTATGGTGCCTTCTTGGCTTCTTCGATACTGAAGAGATCGGCAGGAAATGACCGCATGAAGGAAATCGCCGCCGCTATTCAGGCTGGTGCTAAGGCCTATCTTAACCGCCAATATCGCACTATTGCCGTGATTGCCGTGATACTTTTTATCATTCTCTGGCTATCACTCGGCATCAAGATTGGAATAGGCTTTCTCGTTGGAGCAATTCTCTCGGCCCTCGCCGGCTATATCGGCATGAATGTGTCGATTCGCGCAAACGTCCGCACAGCTGAAGCCGCACGACAAGGTCTATCCGCGGCACTTTCGCTTGCATTCAAAGGCGGAGCTGTCACTGGTCTCCTCGTAGTCGGTCTAGCCCTTCTTGGCGTCACAGGATTTTATACAATAACCCAGGATGTTGGCTCACTCATCGGTTTAGCCTTCGGTGCTAGCTTGATCTCCGTATTCGCACGCCTTGGCGGTGGTATTTTCACAAAAGCCGCTGATGTCGGCACCGACCTCGTAGGAAAAGTTGAAGCTGGAATTCCAGAAGACGACCCGAGAAATCCTGGCGTTATCGCTGATAACGTCGGTGACAACGTCGGTGATTGTGCTGGCATGGCCGCAGACTTGTTCGAAACTTACGCTGTTACCACTATCGCCGCAATGATGCTCGGCGTGGCTGTATTCAAGGGATTCTCCGGAGCAATCATCTATCCGCTAGCACTCGGCGCAGTCGCCATCATCGCGTCTATTATAGGCACATGGTTCGTATATATGGGAAAGTCCCAGAATATAATGGGGGCCATGTACAAAGGTCTCGCTGTAGCAGGAGTTCTCTCGGCAATTGCTTTCTATCCGATAACAAAGTTGATCATGGGGAGCAATGGTACATATAGTGTCGCCCACCTTTATGGAGCTACCCTAGTTGGTCTTGTGGTTACAGCTCTGCTGGTGATCATCACTGAATACTACACTTCGACCAAATATAACCCTGTAAAATCAATCGCCGCCGCATCAGTCTCTGGTCACGGCACGAATATCATTCAGGGCTTGGCTATATCCATGAAGGCCACAGCTTGGCCGCTTCTCACTATTGTAGTTGGCATTCTCGTCGCTTATTACTTCGGCGGACTTTATGGTATCGCTGTCGCCGCAGTAAGCATGCTTTCAATGGCTGGAATTATCGTTGCAATCGATGCTTATGGTCCCATCACTGATAACGCGGGTGGAATCGCTGAAATGGCCGACCTTCCGCAGGAAGTCCGCGATGTCACCGATCCTCTGGATGCTGTCGGAAATACCACAAAGGCTGTCACAAAAGGTTACGCTATAGGTTCAGCAGGTCTCGCCGCACTAGTTCTCTTTGCTTCATACACAGAAGCTATTCCAAACATGGTCTTCAGCTTGAGTGACCCGCGTGTTATCGTCGGTCTTTTCCTAGGTGGCTTGCTCCCGTATTATTTTGCCGCCCTATCCATGGAAGCCGTCGGTAAAGCCGCCGGAAAGGTAGTTGAGGAAGTCCGCCGTCAGTTCCGTGAGATCAAGGGCATCATGCAAGGCACAGCCAAACCTGATTATGCTCGCTGTGTCGACATAGTCACTTCCGCCGCTATCAAGGAGATGATCATTCCTGCTCTCATTCCTGTTCTAGCTCCGATAATAGTCGGCTTTGTCCTCGGTCCTATCGCTCTCGGAGGGCTTCTAGTCGGTTCTATCGTAACAGGCTTATTCGTCGCAATATCCATGACTTCTGGTGGCGGTGCTTGGGATAATGCCAAGAAGCATATTGAGCAAGGCGCTCATGGCGGCAAGGGTTCAGACGCTCATAAGGCCGCAGTTACCGGTGATACCGTAGGCGACCCGTACAAGGACACCGCAGGCCCGGCTATAAACCCGATGATTAAGATCCTGAATATCGTTGCCCTGCTTATCGTCACCTTCGTAACCGCTTGGCATCTGTTATAATAAGCCCAATAACCAACAAAATATGAAAAAAACCTACACATATATCATGGCAATCGCGATCGCTGGTATTCTTGTCACGGCGCTCCCAGCTTCAGGTAATGCCCAAACTTTATTGAAGGCTCGGTTCCAAAACGCCGAAAATAATCGCGACATCAGGAATGAACAGCTCAAACAAGCCAGTTCGACCCGACCATTCAACAGGGATTTCGCCACATCTACGATAAGATTACAGAATCTCGCAGAGAGAGCAGAGATGATAGCATCGTCCACCGAATTTAAGGGCCGAGAAAAGTGGAAAGAGGCCCGTGTTGAACAATTTGCGATACTTCAAAGCAATCTCATAGCTCAAATCGAGCGTTCTTTAAACAAGCTTGAGGTAACTCGCAACAAGATTTCTGCGAGAATCGACAGTGCCGAACAAAATGGCCGAACAATGACTGAAGCCAGAAAACTCCTCGTAAAAGCAGATGAGAAAATCGCCGCCGCAAAAGTGGCACTGGCCATAATACGTTCTTATGTTCCCCCCGTTATATCATCATCGTTGGATAAAACCGCCGCCGCGTCATCGACATCGACTGTAAAATTGGAAAAACCAAGGGAAATTGGCAAAAAGGCGATTGAGGCCGTAAATGAAGCCCAAAAAATGCTGACAGAAGTCATCAAAGAAATCGCCCATTCAATGGGATTGAAGACCGGTCAAGAAGGCAATAACCAGGCAACTACTACTCCTTAATAATATTTAATTAGAAAAAAGCCATGGAAAAAGAAAAAAAAGTCGGACCGATCGTTGCAACCTTGATAATAGTCTTGGTTCTCGTCATCGCCGCACTCTATTTGTTTGCTTCCAAGATAAATGAGACACCTGGAAACACACCAGAGGAGAACAACCTCGCCGGCACTGTACAAACTACTCCTGTTCCTGCACCAAATTCAACTGAGGATTTAAAGGCCTTGCAATCTGACCTCGATAGCGCTACAACTGGGCTCAATTCACAGAATTTCTAGGATTCATAACGAGAAAAAGTTGCGCGGAAAAAACTAAAAAGGGGTCGGGGCGGGAACTATTCCTTTCCTCTCACTCCGATAAAATAACTACGTTTATAGTCACAATGACTACAAATGTAGTTATTTTATTAAAGTGACGAGAGGGGCACGTCTCCCGCTGAGATCCTTCTTCTTCAAACTCCATTTTTTGAATCCTTGGTTTCAGGGAGAAGGACTGATTCGTTCACACGCACACTATACTAAAGTATAGTAACGATGAAACCAAATAAAGTTCCGCACACCGCGCATAAAAAGCACTTGTCTTGCAAAATGGATTATCGGCCTGTAAACTCCTCCCATGAATCAAACAAACAAATCATACGATAACGCCGTTATAAAAAAGCTGGAAGAATCTCGAGTAGAGATATCTGCTTCAGTCCCTGTGGAAATTTGGGAGAAGTTCCGTACCAAGGCCTTGAAAAATCTCAACGAAACCGTCACCATCGACGGATTCCGCAAAGGCAACATTCCGGAAAATGTTCTAACTGCAAAAGTCGGCGAAATGGTCGTCCTAGAAGAAATGGCCGAACTAGCTTTACCAAAGGCTTATATGGATATACTTATAGACAATAAGATCGATGCGATCGGCCGACCCGAGATCAGCGTCACCAAACTAGCCAAGAATAATCCCCTTGAATTTAAAGCTGTAACCGCCGTCGTTCCAGAAATCAAACTACCTGACTACAAGAAGTTGGCAGCAGAACAAGTAAGGAAGACCGACAAGCCAGTCGAAAAAATATCTGACAAGGAGCTTGATGAGGCCATTTTGCGGGTAAGAAAGATGCATGCATCACACGAGGGCCATGATCATGAAAAGATGACGCCGGAGGAACATGAGAAGGCTATCATGGATAACCTGCCTGAACTTACTGACGACTTCGTCAAAAAAATTGGCAACTTCAATGACATCCCCGATTTCAAGAATAAACTGTCGGAAATGCTAGCAGAAGATAAGAAAGTAGCAGCAAGAGAAAAGACCCGTATTTCTATCGCTGATGCCATTGCCGCACAGACAGTCACAGAATTACCAGAGATAATGATACAAAGTGAACTCGATCGCACTCAATCACAATTTGAAGCAGATATAGAGAGGATGGGTGTAAAGATTGATGACTATTTGAAACACGCCAAAAAATCCATCGAGGATGTCCGTAAAGAGTGGGCTCCACACGCCGAGAAGAAAGCCAAACTCCAACTCATCCTCAATGAGATTGCTAAGCTCGAAAATATCAAACCCTCCCCTACTGAAGTAGAAACCGAGGTCAACCACATCGTCGAACACTATAAAGACGCCGACCGCGAGCGCGCTTCAATATATGCAGAGACAGTTCTCACAAATGAAAAGGTTTTTGAGTTTTTGGAAACTCCTGTGAAACTTTCGTCGAAATGAAAGCGGCTAAACCCTAAACACAACCTGAGAAAGAGCTGCAACTACAGCTGTTTCAGCCTTTAGAACCTGCGGGCCGAGGCATCGGACCTGGATCTTATTCTTGTGAAACATATCTACTTCATTAGGTGACCAACCACCTTCCGGACCTATAAGAACCGCTATACTTAGTCCGTCCCCGAGTTCTTCAGGAGGAAAAACTGACCCTTCAGTATGGAAAGCAATGAACGTAACAAACTGCTTTGTTAGGAATTGTATTGCTTCAGTAAGATCCATAATCTTGTGGATCGTTGGAAGATTACCACGTCCACTCTGTTCACTTGACTCGATAGCAATCTTTTGGAGTCGCTCCTCATTCAAAGCCTTTTTTTCTGTGCGCTCCGCCAAGACTGGGACAATATCCGTAACACCAAGTTCGGTTGCCTTTTCAACAATGAACTCAAAATTATCCTTTTTAACAACAGCCGCGCATAGATAGATCTTGCGCGTCGGCACATATCGGCTATTGGCTGTCGACAACACACGAAATGTAACCGTGTTCGGAGTTATTTTGCCCATTTCAGCGATCTCGCTTTCATAATCCGAACCAGAACCGTCGAATATGACGACCTTGTCTCCGATCCCTAAACGGAAAACTTTTGAGATTTGGTGCAGGAGATCAGCCGACTCTATTACAATCTCTTTTTTTGAGCCTACGACCTCACGCACATAGAATCTGTGTAAACGCATTTACTTTTTATTCGTCACGACTTGGTCTATGATGCCATATTTCTTGGCTTCATCCGCATCCATGAAGAAATCCCGGTCAACATCCTTTTCGATCTTTGCGAGCGTCTGCCCTGTGTTTTTCGCCAAAATTTTATTTAGTACCGCGCGCATCTTTAGAATGTGCTTAGCGCTGATCTCAATATCAGATGCCTGACCTTCTGCCCCACCGAGAGGTTGGTGAATCATAACTTCCGAGGTCGGCAAGGCCATGCGCTTGCCCTTCGTGCCCGCCGAGAGGATCAAAGCTGCGCCTGATGCCGCAATACCGACACAGACAGTCGAAATATCATTCTTTATATACTGCATCGTGTCGACGATAGCCAGCGTAGCCGTCACAGATCCGCCCGGAGAATTGATGTACATGCTTATCTCCTTCTTTGAATCTTCATGCTGCAGGAAAAGAAGTTGGGCGATAATCAGGTTGGCAATGTGATCGTCTATCGGGCCGCCCAGAAAAATGACATTTTCCTTCAGGAGGCGTGAATAGATGTCGTACGCCCGCTCACCAAAGCTCGACTTTTCGATTACTGTAGGTATTAACATATGTTATGCGCTATTTATATTCGTGGTCAGGGGTAATGTATCGCGAAGTTGCACAAAAGTAAAGAGGGGTATATGATGTTTTTGTTACCAAATATTAATTACGACAGCGCATTTGAAGATCCGTGACACCCAATTTATGAAATTTATTCCACATTCTGACAACGGTCATATCTTGATTTCACCCTAGTTCTCAAAGAGCGGGTCGCTACCGCATATGTCATTAAAATTAGTCGCACTATTCCTCTCCATTGCAGGAGTCGCTGGTGTCGCAATCGGATATTACCTCCGATACCTGATTACCCTAGGAAAAAAGGGTTCAATGGAACTTGAAGTCAAGGAGATGCTCCTTGCCGCCAAGGAAGAGGCAAAGAGAATAACCACCGAAGCCGAAAAAAAAGCCGAGGAATCTGCTGCAGTTAAACACTCGGAAATAAAGGAAAGAGAAGACAAAATACGCCAAACAGAGGAGCGCCTCATAAAGAAGGAGGATTTGCTCGATAAAAGGCAGTCGGATATAGATAAGGAGGTTGAGTTGATCAAGGTTCGTGCCAACGAAATTCGAGCTATCCGAGATAAAGCCGACAAACTCGAGACGGATCGCCTGGCCGCCTTGGAAAAAGCCGCTGGATTATCCGCTGAAGATGCCAAGAATGAGATCATCAAGTTGCTAGAGAAGAACAGCGAGGCTGATTTCCTCGTTCGCATGAAAAAGTTGGAGAATCAAGGCGAGGACATGCTCGACCAAAAGGCCAGGGATATTTTGGCTGTTTCGATACAGCGTCTGGCTTCATCCGTGGCTTCTGACTTCATGTCATCCACCGTTGAAATCCCGAGTGATGATGTAAAAGGTAAGATCATCGGAAAGGAGGGTCGCAATATCAAAGCCTTCGAACGCGCAACCGGTGTTGAGGTATTGGTTGACGATACTCCTGGCGCTATCACAATATCTTCGTTTGATCCTGTACGCCGTCACACCGCAGGAATCGCTTTGCGTGAACTCATCAAAGACGGACGCGTCCAGCCGGCTCGCATCGAACAGGTAGTCGAAAAAGCCCGACAGGATGCAAACAAAACCATTAAGGAAAAGGGTGAACAAGCCGCCTACGAATGCGGCGTTCTAGGCTTGGATCCAAGGATTCTACTCATACTTGGCCGCCTTCATTTCCGCACGAGCTATGGCCAGAATGTCTTGCAGCACTCCATAGAGATGGCACATATAGCTGGAATGATCGCCGAAGAACTTGGTGCAAATGTCCAAGTGGCAAAGGCAGGCGCCCTTTTGCATGATATCGGCAAGGCATTGGACCATGAAGTCGCTGGCACCCATGTGGAAATCGGCCGACGCATATTGCAAAAATTTGGTGCCCCAGAGGAAATAATAAAGGCCATGCAGGCGCACCATGAAGAATACCCATACGAAACAGTCGAATCACGCATCGTACAAACTGCTGACGCTATTTCTGGAGCACGACCGGGAGCACGCCGTGACAATGTTGAGAACTATTTGAAGCGTCTTGGTGACCTAGAAGCCACCGCAAACTCTTTCCCAGGAATTGAGAAAGCTTATGCCCTCCAGGCCGGCCGTGAGATTCGCGTATTCGTTAAGCCAGAAGAACTCGGCGATATGGAAGCCAAGAATCTCGCCCGCGATATCGCTCTGAAGATCGAAAAAGACCTCAAATACCCAGGTGAAATAAAGGTTATTGTCATTCGCGAAATGAGATCTATCGAATTCGCTAGATAATCTGACCCACTAACCACAAGTCTGTTCACAAGTTGCCTTGCATAATCCTGACGCTAGGTGTAGTTTTCTATGTAGCGGCTCCTTGTGTCGTGTGATGTGTCGTGTGACGACATTCAACGGCAACTGGAAACTTGGGGCCGGTTTGTGTTGAGAGTTGGTGTTAGTTGGTGGTGCCCAGACAGGCAAAGCTGGGCACCACCCCAAATTTTACTTTCAGTTAGGCCGACAGTTTGACCTAGACTGGTATTACGCTCCGGGGCGGAGATTCAAGCGAATCTCCGCCCCCTTTTTCTTTTTTATAACTATCTGTTAGACTGCCCACAACACTAGCTCATTTCAGTCAAAACCCTCCACAAACACAAAAATGAATAAAGACAGTCTCGGTTGTTCCATCATCGGGATGGCAAAGTTCGCTATCGCCGGTTTTGTCACGCTGGTTTTCCGCCTCATTACGCCATTTCTTGGTCTATCGAATATTAACCCGCTCATGGCAACCGAACTTGCCGGAGCAAAGGCTTATGGCCCATTTATCGGTGGCCTCTATGGAGCATCAAGCATGATTGTTTTCGATGCTCTCACGAGCGGTATCGGCCCATGGACATGGAACACATCCATTTGCTACGGCCTTATCGGAGTATTCGGCAGCCTCTTTATGAAAGGACGACCGGCAAAGATTGTTGATTTTATGATTGTCAGTATCATCGGAACTCTGTTTTTCGATCTAACAACAGGAATTATTCCAACACTTATTGATGGGAGAACAGCAGTCGAAGCACTCGTGCTGCAGGCACCATTCACTGTTCGCCACCTTGGGGGTAACATATTCTTCGCTCTTTTTGCGCCATGGTTCTACCGAAACATCATGGCGAACCTCAAATTCGAGCTCCTATTTATGGCAAAAACCGCCTAAGAAGGAGCCCTGATTAGGAATTTCGTCGCTCAGCTGCCCGCTTTAATCACACGGGTGGCTTTTTTATTAAAAATTACTTCGTAGGCACACCAAAACAGCCCACATTTCATAAAATTTGACAATCC
>JAPLZI010000012.1 GCA_026395095.1 Candidatus Tayloriibacteriota bacterium | reverse complement strand
CATCGACTACGCCTTTTTGAAGATATTTTGAGACATAAGCACCAATCGATTTTACGTGCTGAATTTTATTAATCTTGATGAAACCGTGAGACCAGATTGCGGCAAGTTCGTCATTGACTATGTAGGGAAGATTGAAGAAAACGGTGTGGTAGTGAACAGCTCCACGCTTTTGAAATTCAACGACCGATACATATTTCAAAGGATGCTTAATGTGATAATTCAATCTCATCATAAACTTGCGCCACATCTCATTTGCTTCTTTGAGTCCGGTAATATTCTCGGCGAAGGTGAAAGTAACAAACTTGTCGGTATATTCTGGATATTGCCCGGAATTGCATGCTATTAAGCGTCTTATATGCTTCCTAGCGCGTGAGATTGAGAATGGACGACGAATACCTAGATTTCGCTTACCGACACGCTTCTTACGCCGATTTCTTGACTTCAATTGACCGCCGAAATGAATGTCTTTTTCGAATTCGTACACTTCCTTGACTGGACCGGAGATCACCGCTTTATATTTTGAGAAATCTACGCCCCAATTGGTTTTTCTTAATTCGTCGAAAGCTCGTCCGAGATCATCGACGGAGGGAATCTGATTACCCATACAATTTGATTATTTAGTTTTCTGATTATGTGTGAGAGAGGTCGAGTCTAGAAAGAGTCTCATTCATATATGATAAACCTTTTCAAAACCACATCCTGGAAACTCACAGTGGCGTTCCTCGTGTCTCAAAGCAGGGTAGGATCCACGAACAATCTTTTGAGTAGTGTCGAAGATCTCACAATAACGACGCTGAATGAGGAACATTGATGGAACAGAGATCGAACTAGCAAACTTTTTCTTATCTTCATTGTAGGAGCGAGGATCCAACTCACGAGAGAGACAAACGCCCCAGATACGCTCTACAGGAGGCCTTGTGGCACTCGGCCGGGGAGAACCAACGATCTTACGAATCTCATAGAGGAAATTCGTCAGACGACGGAATGATTTATCAACTTGAGCAAAGTCCTGAGCAGATCCGTAGACTTCTATTCCGCACTTCGCACCTTGAGTAAGCCATTTACGAACATCCAGCGATAAGTCCTGCCATTGGTGACTATCAAAGTAATTTCCGACTTCATCGATAATGACATCGCACTGTTCATACTTCACCAGATCATCCAGATTTTCCCAGTACATGATCGGGACTTTCATTTCTTCTATCGCCCATTTGTAGAACTCTTCTGAAAAACGTAGATTCGAAACTATTGGCCGAACGACACCGCTTGTCTGTAACCATTTAGAATTGCGATATACAAGCTTCACGCACATCATCGCGAGCCTTAGAGACTTACCGGATGATTCTAGACCTGAGTAGATTATTTTCATTTTTATATTTATGTTATTTACTAATAATTAACTGCCTGACTGGTTACCGCGTAGGACAGAGACGACCCACTTCAACGCTTGCCATCCCCATATCGCAATATGGAACGTTAAGACAGTGCCAACGCAGATAAACAATGTGTCGATCGGAAGAAGAAAATTCCATGCTTTCATATAGCCAATAATCAAAGAAATTGAAGATGCAATTACGGGGGAAAGTGCACCGGCAACTGGCAAGATATTCAAGACGACAATGAACAGACCGAGAAATAGAATGAAGAATATTGCGAATGTCATAGAAGTTTGCGATTCCTTGCCTCATGGAACAGGTACCATGCTGTCAAGAAATAAGTTACTGCGACCATTAATCCTCGTAACAGACCAACATACGAGGGTGTTAAAAAATATCCGATCGTAGACGTGGAAAACATGTCTATCTTGATTGTCGTTGTAGCGGTAGCTACACCGGATATTCCGAACTTCACCGGAAACTTAACCGAGAAGGATCCGGAGGGAATGGCTGA
The DNA here is from genome assembly GCA_026395095.1 of Candidatus Tayloriibacteriota bacterium. Taxonomy (GTDB): domain Bacteria; phylum Patescibacteriota; class Minisyncoccia; order Phycocordibacterales; family PALSA-1337; genus C7867-002. Next base: position 3,104 of record JAPLZI010000012.1, on the reverse strand, counting down.
GGCGGAGGTGGAACCATTAACAGCATTATAAATTACCGATGAAATTTGGAATACATAAGCGAAAGGAACTTTTGTAGCGAGAAGATTAGGAACATTAACAAACGAGAGCATATCTGTAGAAGTCGGAAGAGAATTATTCCCAAAATTCGCACCAGTAAACGGATTATTGTTAATGCCCCCTGCGACAATTGTCGAAGAAGTAGCCACAGTAGTGGTAGTAGTAGAAGTAAGCAGAGCAGGAGCCACGCCGGAACCGGTAAATGGATCATACCCGCAAGTGGATTGATAGAGTTGAGCATTGAACTGTTGATTTGGAGTTAATGAGTAAGTTGTAGAAGTCGCACCTACTGAAACACCGGAGTCAATGATGTCGAAGGTAAAGTTGAACGCACCAGAAGTGGTGGCATATATAGGGGCAGTTGTGATAGGGAAGACACCATGTAGAGATAATTCGCGATGAGATTCAAGTCCGGTATTTTGCCAAACATCTAGATACTGAGAGGCGCATGCGGTTGTTGAAGCCATCCATGTACCGACAACATTGAATGTACCTGCCGCTGGATTCAGAGTTGTAGTGGTAACAGTTGGAGGGTAAGACTGACCATTCGAGTCATAAAATACATAATAATCATCATCCAAATCACCAGCAAAAGTATTGTAATTATTCATCGCACGATTCGAAGGCTTCACATCCGATGCGGAGCCATAAACACGGAAATCCTGACCATACGTAGTTCGATATGGCTGGATCATATATGTGGTAGTTGCCGAAAGAGATATCGTCGAAGGGGAAGTGAATAAATACTCAGTCTTAGTAGAAGTCAGAGCCAAGACTGTAGAAGTACCTGTGCCACCTGGGGCATAAAATGTACTTAACAACGTCGTACCGCTTCCACAATAAACAGTATCTCCATCACAACGATACAAGGACAGTGTCGTCGTTTGACCCGCGTATGTCGAAGATAACTTTAGAGAAATGTACTTCAAACTGCCTGAAATGCCGGTAAATCGGTAAACAGTACCTTGGTTAGAAGCCTGATGATATCCAGTATCAACTGTTTGCGAATCTATAACTGCGGCAGACACAGGTCTAGAAAGCAGAAGTAGCAAACCAAGGAAGGGAAGTAGTGTGTAGAGTGTTTTCTTCATGAGATGTGGTTAACGCTAATAATTAGGATTGTTCCTCGCATGCCACATGGGAATGATGTGATTTTTGAAATTTATTCTGTAAAGGGGATTCGCCTGTTATTTATCGCAAGAAAAATTTAACGCAAATTTTTCTTGCTCGGGGAACTCACCCCTTGACAGAACAAATTCTCAAAAATACTGATCCTCATATGGCATGCGAGGGACGCCCGCATACCAGGTGTAGTCGGCGGCTCGGAGCTTCGCAATTCCGAGCCCGCCGACCTACATCTAGAACTTCCTGCCAGTGATGTAGTGCTTGAACTTCCTGATACCCCAGCCGAGACCCAATAGGGCAGCCAAGAGACCGAGAATCGCGCCAACTACAGCTCCAATGATCACAGCGACGTCACCGACGAGGCTATTGACCAAGGTAGGTGCTGTCGTAGTTCCAAAGGTATCCGCAAACGCATACGAGCAGGTTGCGATTACTCCGGTAACAACTCCAACGACACCAGCAAGCTTGTACTTCAATTTTGAAATCATATTTGCTTGAATTAATTTTAATAATGCTGATCTGGTGCCGGTGCCGAAACACACGACCCATTAATGTATCGACCTGGAGTGCGAACTCCGAACGCTCCCTCAAACGAATCTACCAAAATTTGAGAGAGCTCTCGGAACCAACAATTACGATCTCCACCAAAAGATTAATAATGACCAAACAAGCCCCACAGCTATGCCATAGCCACTGCAATATCCGAAAAATAGAACTACATCGAGGTTAGACATATTGGTTAATGGTCTCGCATAATGAACCACTTAAATATCGTCAAGGGCACCATGAAATAGAGTGGTATGAACCAGATCTGCATGAACTCTTGTGGTATTGCGAGATAATCCATGGATTAGATTTAAGATTTTCTAAACAGCCAGATGATAAAGATCATGGAGGCCATAGCTACCCCAAAACCGTATGCGAACAGAAGGGGAGTGAGATCGACGCTGACCGTGCTCGTACCGACCGACGAGCAAGAATATTCTGAAAACTGGAAGAACTCTCCGGATACCGGGGCAGTGTCTTGACCGTTTAATGGAACCGAGTATGTGCAGTTTTCAGTTATCATAGATTTACTTTATAGTCGGCAACTTGTCCTCGGGATATTTAGTGCTTCTTCGAAGATGTGTTTCCAGAAATAGAACACTGTAGGATCGTTAGCGAAGTAAGCACAGAGCATAAATATCAAGGAATCGGGCACGACGTTCTTATTGATTGCAAGTGATTTGTTGTTCACTTTGATGTGTATGTTTTTCACGTTATTATTTTATTTTTTTGTTACGATGTTGCGATGTATACATGAGCCACCAAGGAAGTAAGCTTGGAAACTCATGATGAAAGGGGACAGGTACGGACTAGAGAGGTCTGACGGCGACGATCTTGAGAGAAGCCAGGCGATTGCTGCCGGAGACGATGTCTATGTCGGCTTCAACCTCTTGATCGAGCAGATTGGCGATATTGCCAACCTTGTTGCGATCGAGCTTGAACTTCAAAATCTTGCCGTTATAACGAGCTTGGATATTGGAGTACTTGACCCCTTGATATTCGCCTTCGTTAAATTCGAGCAAAGCCAATTTGATTGTTTGCATGTAGCGTTTGGATTAGAAAATCGCCCGTGATATCCCACGTAGGGAAATATCACTGGACGATTCTGTTTTGTTTATAAACGACCTTTAATGTCGTAGGGAAGCCTTACTTCGAGGCTCTGGCCCCTCAACACTCTGGGTCTATTGTATGTCGCACAATATACGTTTTATGCACCACCTACGCTTGGAGGGTTTGATTTCAGGTGGTCGAGGGACGGCTTCCATATGAGATTGACGAACACTTCATTCCAGACATATGTCGCTGGAGCCTTCAGATAGTTATTCCAGACTATCACTACAGTACTAGTTGTGTACGAGATGTTGTCTTGAGTCGT
>JAPLZI010000034.1 GCA_026395095.1 Candidatus Tayloriibacteriota bacterium | reverse complement strand
ATTCCGTTTGAACTCTTCGGTGTAGGTTCTTTTGGCCTTTCCCATATCCTCTCCTCCTTTTATTTTCGGAGAGGCTTAACTTAGTCTCCACTAAATCGGATAAGGTCCAACCAGAATCAGAACGCGGCCTGGAATTTTCAAGCTTCTCCCGTTTCATATCGGATTATTCTCCATTCACGCCATGGCTGTTACGCATTTTTTCATCAAGTTTAACGATTTCCTTAGCCGTATATTCATCGGCAATAAAGACATTCGCGTATTTTGCTTCAAGCGCTCCATATACTCCTTTGACGCTCTTGGATTCGGCCGCGATCAGGATTGAATATTCTTTATTCTTTAATTGAGACAACGGTATGCCGATGGTTCGTTCATCGTATTCCTTGGCGATTATCGTTCCATTGATATCGATGAGTCTTCCGCAAGCATCACCTACGACCCCCTTCGCAAGCAGTCTTTCCACGTCTTCGTGGCTGAAATAGCCCGAACGCACCAATGCCGAGTTGACATCGAATTCGCCAACGGCAAAAAGAACAATATTGGCATCAACTCCAAGCTTCAGAATGGATTGGATTTTCCTGTCTTGCAGGATGGCATTTTTTATCTCTGCCGAATCGACGATCAGTGGAAGCGGCAGAAAATGCGCTTCCGCTTTATAGGCTTCAACGAAAAGGCGTGCGATCTCGTTCATTCGATCAAATTCTTCCATGTGAGGAAGACCGCCTTTCAACTGAATGATCTTTACATTATTAAGATCCTTTTTTATTAGTCTTTTCGCACATGCAGCAAGTGTGAGCCCCCAGGAAATACCTATTATATCGTCATCGCTCAGGATGTTATGTAAAAACCTGCCGACCGTCGTGCCGATGGCATCGAGTTTCTTTTCAAACTGCTGTGTGACAACTGGAACTATTATTGCCTTCTTCAGTCCAAAACGATTGCGCAACGATGTCTCAAGCTCACTTTCGCCCTGAAGGGAATCTTTTATTCGAATCTCGACAAGCCCCAGCTGAGTCGCCTCTTTTAGTAGTTTTGAAATATATGAGCGCGAAAGGTGAAATTTCTTGGCGATTACATCCTGGCTGACATTCTGTTCATAATAGAGTCTACATATCCTTATGAGCAATTCTTCCTTATCAGTATTAATCATAGAAACAATCTCCAATAATCACATTTGTGACTATTACAATAGCATATGACACACCTATACTCTAGATTTGGATGTAAATTCTGTCAAGCAAAATATTTTTCTTAATACTTGACTAGTTTCCTATATTGACTGTCATCCAACTGTCACCCAAGCATAGAGTACAACCCGTTATCGCAAGACATCACTTCACCATTCAAGAGATCATTCTTCGCTTGACCTCACAGAATAAAAAAATAAAGCTCTTTGAGATGATGATTAAAACGGTAATATATTATGAGATAACCTCAAATATGCCGTTTGCTTAGGAATAAGCTAATTATTTGTTCTAAAAAGAACTATGCCCAGAGGGGGACTTGAACCCCCATGCTTTCGCACGAGAACCTGAATCTAGACAGGTTGTTTCCTATACTTCCTTACATTCAATAAATATTGACTACCACGGTCTGAATGATGAATAAGATATCCTTTATTTTTCAAGCCCAGAGGACGTGCTCAAGCGCATCCAGCGTCAGTTCGGCGCTCATTGATATCGCAACACGCCAGCCGACGATCATCCGGGAGAATACGTCGATGACAAAGGCGACATAGACGAAGCCAGTCCAGGTCACCACATAGGTAAAATCAGCCACCCAGAGCTGGCTAGACCGTTCGGCCTTGAATACTCTTCGGACGAGATCCCGAGGACGCTGATCGTGGTCGTCAGCCACGGTAGTACGCCTTGCCTTGCCCCTGACAACGCGGCGAAGGCCCATCTGGCCCATCAATCGCTCGATGGTACAACTGGCGACGCTATGACTTTCTCGCTTTGGCTGTCGCCAGACTTTGCGCGGCCCATAGACACTGAGGTTGCTTTCCCACAGGCGCCTGATCTCTTCCCGTAGGGTAGCACCGCGCTTCCGGCGAGGAGAACCTCGTTCAGGGTCTGCGGCTATAGCCTTTTGCACGTAGTAGGACGAGGGAGCGATCGGCAACATGGCGCAGATCGGCCCGGCTCCCATCGTTTCTCGATGCTCGTCGATGAAGGCGACCATCACTTTTGCTGGCGGTCGAGCTCCGTCTTGGCAAAATAAGCTTTAGGCCAACCGTAAAAGCTCGTTGGCCTTCTTGAACTCTCGATTCTCGCGCTGCAGCCGCTTCAGTTCTTCCCGCTCGCTCGTCGTCAAACCTTCTCGTTTCCCTGCGTCCCGTTCAGCCTGACGAACCTACCGCCTGAGCGTTTCCGCAATGCAGCCGATCTTGGCCGATGCGGAACAGATAGCCGCCAAGCCTGAGACGGTTCAATTCTTGTGCTGGCAAAGAATGTGACTTACAATAATGATTAACAGCGTATCATTTGGCTGAAATACAAAAAGACTGTATCTGTCAGCGAGGGAAGCAGATTCTGGGGCATCTTATGCAGAGATAGAGGAAATTGGATGGCCTGAGAGTTTTACAAGAGAAAAGGCTATCGGTTTGCAGTTTTTTCGACTTTCACAATAAGTTTTGGGGCTGTAGTAGATAAGGAGCCATGATACACTCTTTTCATGAAGATAACTCGTTGCAGGTTAAGCAATAAGATGCAGTGCCGCTTGCTTGAGTTTTTCATCCTTGAAGTTACAGCCCGTTCTGCAGCAGATATCCTTGG
>JAPLZI010000059.1 GCA_026395095.1 Candidatus Tayloriibacteriota bacterium | reverse complement strand
CTGCGCATGCCGGTCTTCTTTCTTTTTTATCCCTTTTGATGGGAAATCAGGAGGTTTCTGCGAAACTTGTCCAGCCTAGAGTAGCTGATTCCCAAATATCGCCGGTAATAGTCCTGCAAGCAGCGGCAAATCAATTCCAAATCGCCGAAGCCACAGATATTCCTCCTTTCGAGGGGAATACTATTCTTTCGCCCGATGTTGCCCGCATGAATGCAACATCCACAGATAATATAAATACACAGATAAGCATTTACATTGTCCGTTCGGGAGATACGATTTCGAGTGTTGCCAAGATGTTCAACGTTTCTATCAATACGATTTTGTGGGCAAACAATATAGGAGGAAAGACCGTACTTCAGCCCGGACAAACCCTAGTTATTTTGCCAGTTACGGGGGTCACCCATAAGGTCAAGAGCAATGAGACTATTCAGAGCATAGCGAAAAAATATAGTGCTGATGTTGATGAAATCCTTAGTTACAATGATCTGACCATAGGTACTATTCTCAAGGTCGGCGACGAAATAATAATTCCAGACGCAGAAGTCACCATACAACCTTCCGTTTCCGGAACCAAGCCAGGTTCATTAATTGATAACAATAAAGGTCCTTCATATCCTGGATATTACGCTTGCCCTGTCCCTGGATCACGGTTGACGCAAAAACTTCACGGCCATAATGGCATCGATCTTGCCGCGCCTATAGGAACGCCGATTAGCGCCGCTTCTGGAGGTACGGTCATCATTAACCGTGCTAATGGAGCTTGGAATGGCGGGTACGGTAATTTTGTCGTCGTTTTGCATGGAAATGGTACACAAACTCTTTATTCACACATGTACAGAAGCGTAGTCACTGCGGGAGAAACTGTTTCGAAGGGTCAAACTATCGGTTACATAGGTATGACTGGACTCACTACCGGACCGCATTTGCATTTCGAGGTTCGTGGAGCACAAAATCCATTTGTAAATCCTGCCTTGTGCAGATAATATCTCGGCTTTTTATGGGCCGTCCATTTTTTGGCGATATTGTATCGCTTCGAGAATGTGCTTTTGTCTGACTTCGTTTTCCGAGGCTAGATCAACGATAGTTTGAGCGACTTTAATGACCCGGTGGAAGGCACGGCCGGATAATAGGAGTTTTTGTCCTGTCTCTTTTAGGAAATTTCGTGTTGAATCGTTCATCACAATACACTTTTCAATATCCCCCGCACTCATTTCACTATTGAATTTTTTGTTTATACCAAACTTTTTAAATCTTTGTGCTTGAATGTTCCTGGCTGTTACTACCCGTGACTTGATGACGGCAGATGACTCTGTCAGGACATTTTTTGAAGCCAACTTTTCATAATCAATCTTATTTACATTCACCCAAATATCCAGTCGATCCATGATCGGGCCGGAGACACGCCGTCGATAGGCGGCAATTATTCCCTGTTTGCATAGACAGCCATGATTACGGGGTTTACCGCATGGGCAAGGATTCATAGATGCAATGAGAATACATTGTGCCGGGAAAGTTATACTGCCTCTGGCGCGCGAGATAGTAATAGAGCGTTCTTCCAATGGCTGACGTAGCGCTTCCAGAACAGATCTATCGAATTCCGGAAACTCGTCGAGAAACAAAACACCGCGGTGAGCTAGGGTTATTTCGCCAGGTTGCGGGAATGCACCGCCGCCGACTATGGCTGGATATGATGCAGTATGATGCGGTGCTCGGAATGGCGGGTATTTTATGAAACCATTCGTGAGAATGTGTGCCGCAGAATGGATGCCTGTTACCTCAACAGCTTCTTCGTGCGTCAAGGGAGGTAAAAGAGAAGAAAAGCTTTGGGCCAGCATAGTTTTCCCCGTGCCTGGAGGACCAAACATAAGTATGTTGTGAGCTCCTGCGGCGGCTATTTCCAAACCCCGCTTCACTGTTTCATTGCCGCGAATCATACACATGTCTTTTTCGGCTATTTTTGTGCTTTCCTCTGTGGCCAACTCAATACCTTTGAGTGGATCAATGGAAATCTTATTTGTTAGGATTGAAATGGTTTGTGAAAGAGTTTCGACGGCATAAATAACAATGTCAGTGGCTAAAGAAGCTTCGTCAGCGTTGTCTTTAGGTACAAAAACCTTGTTAAAACCCTGTTTTTTTGCCTGGCAAAGAAGCGGTAATATCCCCGGAACATGCCGAATCCGGCCTTCTAGTGAAAGTTCGCCTAAAAACAAAATATTCTCTGTTTCAGAGTTGATTTCTCCAGCGGCGACCAAATATGAAATCGCAATTGCCAAATCGAATGCCGGTCCTTCCTTGCGAACGTGGGCCGGTGCCAGGGATATGACAACTTTTTGGTTTTTTTGTTTTGGTGAGACAAAACCACAATTTTTAATTGCCGCGGAAACGCGATCCTTGGCTTCTTCGACGGCGCGGTCGCCCAGACCAACTATAGATACAGCATTCAGGCCGTTTGAGATATCTACCTCGACAGTGATGATCTCGATCGAAAGCCCCACAAGGTGGGCGCTATAACATTTTGCTATGCTCATCGACCCATTCTAATCGATGGGTGTTCAAATTTTGTTCAAAAAAAGTTCAAATTTTAATGAAGAAAACAGAAGTGTTCCCTAAAACGCCCGTTTAAGTGTCCTTTTATTTGTTTTGCTTTATAGAAAATCTGGCCGAAGGATTGGCTTCTAGACGCTCTTTCTCTATGGGTACACCAGTTTTTTCGCAAATACCATATGTACCCTTCTCGATCCTGTCCAACGCGGCAGTTACTTCGTTTAGTTGGTTTTCCAAATTACCCACTATGCCGCTATTTTCATCGATTTCTTCGAGTTTGTCAGCCACCTCATTCTCATCGGCTGGGTCAATCTCTATGGTTCCGCCGGTTGCATCCCAGCCTCCGACGCTAGCCTTGTCTTTCTTGCCTATTCCTTCGAGCTCCCCCTCTAGAAGTTTCTTTTCCTCCAAAAGTTTGTTCTTGAATTTTTCTAAGTCGTTTTTATTCATATATTGCAATCTTATCTTACAAAAGCCTTATTTTCAAGGCGGCTTATTATGGTTCCCAATACGTCATTATTAGCGGCCACAACCAAAGTTGAATTGTCTATGAATGAATACACTAGAAGAGTTTGTTCGTTTTCTGTCACAAAAGCCCTGACGTCCTTGTTTTTAACAATTTGATCCTTGAATGTTCCCTTTGGTGCGGGTGTAAAGGTTCCCTCGTCTACATTATTACTGGTAATAAAATTCTTCAAATTTTCTGGAATAGCGTTTTCCCAGGCAAGCATGCCAGAGAAAGCATTTTGGAATAAGTTTGTTTTTGCAATTACGAAGGCGCTTTTACTGCCATCCGGACCGGTATAAATTCCCAGCATCCATTCTGGAACGAGTGTTCTTGAGATAATATCCGGTACGCCGATCTCCATGATGTAGGCCATTTCTAGAGCTGAAGCCCTGTAAGTGACGCCTTCCTTTGTTTCGGTTAGGACGATGTCTTTTACCGAGCTAGGCTTTTGAGGTTTACCCATCTCGGCTTTTACCGTGTTTAGGATGCTTCCCTTGTTCAGGCCGTCAATATTGATGATTGCCTGGGACTCAAAAGGAATTATCGCCTGCGGCGTTGTGGTCTCTATCACTTCTGGAGGTTTAGTTCCGAGAGGGCTTTTAGCGTAAAGGTAGTATCCGCCTATCACTCCTGCGCCGATCAGAATAAGTGAGATCAGGACCAGTAGTAGTTTTGAAACAAAATGTGAAGAACTGGAAGGTTCTGTCCCGGTTGGAGCATTTCCTAAAGTTTGCCCCTCTCCTCGCCTAGCGCTCTCGGCTATGGCTATTGAAGTCTTTGATGAGCCGCGATGAGCGAGAACATCTGCAACATCGCTCTCGTAAGTGCGGATGTTTTTTAATGTAGGAACATTGTTTGTTGGAGGAACTGCTTCGACTTCCCCTGCATTTGTTAGAGATATGGGTTTAGGAGTTTGTTGAAAAGGGGTGAAGCTTGGTGAAGTAGGCGGAGGAACCGGCGAGGCTGGAGGTGTTGGAATTTTCTGGGGAATTGGCGGAACGGGTGGCATAGGGGGTCTTGGAGGGGTAGGTGGAGTAAAGACGCGTGGTGGATTTGGAAAGGTTGAAGGGACGGGTGAATTTGAAATGCGTGGTGGTGCAGGAGGGACCGGTGACTGTGCAAACGGAACTGTTGGCATTGATGAAGTTGTTGGTGAAAGTGGCGCCCAGGCTGTGTTTTTTTGTACTTGAGGTGCAGTAAAAACTGGTTTTGGTGTGGTCGGTGGAGGTGGAATATTGGTCGAATCCACAGGCACAGCTCCAGGTAGATTGTCTGGTGGTAGTACAGGATTCAATGCAGGATTTTCCTGTTGGCTGTTTTCCTCTATAGGTTTTGGGTTGAACGGATTTATTGGTCCGGAATTTGTCGGTCCCGGAGCACTTTTATTGCCGTTCATTCCAAGAATTATCATCAGTCTATTATACAGGACACCTTGTTCTGTTCAAAATCCTATCTGAATTTTTTACTAGTAACGCTTTCTGAAGTCTTTTCGCGGATCGCGCGGTGGTCGAGGAGTTTCTTCCTTCTTGGTGAAGAAATCAGGCTTGGCCTGTTTGATTGAGAGGTTGATACGGCCCTTCTCGTCGATTTCCTTGACTGCAACAGGGACTTTGTCTCCTTCCTTCACGTAAGTCTCTACTCTTTCGACGCGGAATGGAGCCATTTCAGAGACATGGACCATTCCTTCAGAGTTTGGTCCAATCTTAACGAAGAAGCCGAAATCCATGAGTTTTGTTACCTCACCCTCGAATTTCTCACCAGGCATGTATTCGCGGGTCATACCAAAGATTATTTCTTGAGCTTTTTGTGCAGTTCCATCCTTACCAGTGATAAATACAGATCCATCGTCCTCGATAGTTATGTCTTCTACGTGGGTAACGTCGCGAATCTCATTTATAGTTTTACCACCGGAGCCAATAACGAGACCGATCTGATCAGGCTTTATCTTCATTGAGATTATTTCCGGCGCGTTCGGTGAAATCTTGGCACGATATGTTGGGATTTCCTTTTCGATTATGTCTAGAATTTTAAAACGCGCAGCCTTAGCCTTTTCGAAAGCTTCGGCCAAAATTTTCAGTGGTATGCCACCGACCTTCACATCCATTTGCACAGCAGTGATGCCTGTTCGAGTTCCGGCGACTTTAAAATCCATATCTCCATGGTGATCCTCGGGGCCTTGAATGTCTGTTAGGACTTTGTACTCCTTCGGACTGCGCATCATGAGACCAGAAGCAATGCCGGCAACAGGTGCCTTTATCGGCACGCCGCCATCCATGAGAGCGAGAGTTGAACCACAAACTGAACCCATAGAAGTTGAGCCATTTGAGGCAAAAGCTTCCGAGACGAGTCTAATTGTATAAGGAAATGCGCCCTTATCCGGAATGATCGGTAGGAGGGCCTTTTCAGCCAGAGCACCATGACCTATCATTCGGCGATTTGTTCCGCCAACCTTCCCTGTTTCACCTGAAGAAAATGGTGGGAAGTTATAGTGGTGCATGAAGCGTTTATTTTCTGTCACACCTAGTCCTTCTATAACAAGTGCGTCGCCTGGGGATCCTAAGGTTAGGAACGAGAGTACATGGGTACCACCGCGATAAAACATTCCTGTGCCGTGGAGGATCGGCGAAACGCCGCCGGCTTTTGCGAACAACGGTCTGATCTCGTCCATCTTGCGTCCGTCGGCGCGCTTGTCTTTGTCTATAGCATATTCATGAATGAGATCGTTAACTGCTTCCTCGAAAACTTCTTGGGCCATGAGGGCATCCCCCTCGGGCATCTTTTCCGCGAAGAGCTCGGTCCATTTGCCGTTTATTTCATTTATTTTTACATGCCCTGGCGTATCACTAAAAACATATTTAGCTAATTTAGGTGCAATTTCGGCGTCAAACAACTCCTTTGTGCCTGCTGTTGGTTCAGGAAGTTTGACCACAGCCTTCTTCTTACCGATTTCCTTGAAGATTTTTTCTTGCCACGTCTGAACCTTCTCAATTTCAGCAGAAGCTCGAGTTAGAGCCTCATTAACAATGTTTTCCCCGACTTCCTTACTGCCGACCTCGATCATGTTTATCGTTCCGTCTTTACCACAGGCGATCATGTCTAGCGAAACACCGGCTTCTTCACGTTGTTTAATATCCGGATTTACAAGCCACTCATTATTTTTGCCCATACGAACAGCTGACACAGGTCCATTCCAGGGAATGTCGGAAGTCCCGAGTGCGAGCGATGCCGCGATAACTGCGACAACATCAGGATCGTCTTGATCTATCGAAATCGTTGTCACGATAACCTGTACCTCGTTACGTATGTGTTGATTAAAAAGTGGTCTGATAGTTCGATCCACTATACGCCCGGATAGGATTGCCTCTGTGGATGGTCTCCCCTCTCGGCGCATGAATCGCGAACCTAGTATTTTTCCAGTGGCATAAAATCTCTCTTCATAGTCGACTGTCAGCGGAAAAAAATCGCCATCACGGAGTTCTCCCATGACGGCTGTTGCTAATACTACTGTATTCCCGTACCGAACCATAACCGAACCGTTGGCCTGGTCTGCCAGGTCGCTAAATTCAGCGGTCAATGTCTTGCCGCCGACTTCTAGTGAGAATTCTTTTTTGTTCATAGTAAAAGAACTGTAGCAAAATCAGGCGCAAGACGCTACACCAATAGAATCAGCAAATTATAAAGCCAGAGTCTTGTTTATTTAATCACCAATTAACACTGGTTTACCATTGACAATTTTATTTACGATAAAAGGTTTGGTGAAAGCTCGTTTACCATCAGAAACTAGGCTGCCGGAGGCCCCGCTGTAATTCTTTATTGACGCAAGATATTCAGCTACCTTGTCGGCATCAGTGCTTTTTGTTTCCTTGATTGCCTTTGCTAGCATTATCACAGCATCATAAGCAGAGTCAGATCCAATTTCCACCTGCCTGTTATATTTTGCGGTGTATTTATCGGAGAAACTCTTTGTAGGTGTGAGGAAAGTAAGCATTGTCATTCCATCGCAGGCACCAAGACAGTTGTCGAGATTTTGTTGATCAACCGTTATTGCGTAAATAGGTAGATTCACAGACAGTTGTTTTATTTGTTTTGCGAAAATGCCGGTCAGACTGTATCCATCAGTCGTAAGAATGACCGAATCAATTGACTTATCATTCCTAATTTTCAAAACTGTTGTTCGGACATCTGTTTCAGTCGTTAAGGGTTCATAAACTATGGATACTTTTCCCCCTAACTGCTCAAAACGCTCCTTAAAGTTGGCTGTTTGGTCCTTTACCCATACGTCTTGAGCGCCTAACAGAGCGACATTTCTAGCGCCTTTGTTATAAGCATACTCAGCCAAATTTCTAGACAAAATATAATCATGAGGCCATGTGTTGAATATGTATTTGCTCCCCTCGTTGAAGGCCTTAACTCCCAATGACGGTGAGATTAGCACTACTTTATCTTGATCTGCGAGATTTATGAGAGGGGTTCCACTTACAGACCAGTTTGTTCCAATTATGAACCTTACCCCATCGGATTTGACGAGTTTATTGAAAGCACTGATAGACTTTTGGGGAGAAGCGGCGTCGTCTTCGTAAGTGACAACTATTTTTCTACTGTCGATACCACCGGAATTGTTGATCTCACTTACAGCAAGATCAATACCATTTCTGGATGCCTCACCCCAAGCTGCGCCATCTCCACTTAAAATAAGAATAGCGCCAAGTTTAATGTCACCAGTGTCATTCGTCACTGTCTTTTTATTCGTACTTACCGCGATAATCAGTATTAATACCACTACTGCAACAATCCCCCACAGTACTTTTTTATTCATGATAAATATGGCTAATATTAAATTAGCGTCATTTTACCCCCCCCGCATATCAAATAGCAAACACTGCTAAAAAACACACAAAAGCTCGGATTCAACCCCGGGCTTTTATATTTAATATGAAATCTTTGGCTCCCCGTATTGCTTTAAGGCATACAGAAGTTCTTCGGCGAGGATGCCACCAGGATTTATCTCAGTAAAATCAATGGCAGTCTTCCATGTTTCCTCGTCTCCCCATTCATCGAGCGGAATGAACCTAAATATGTCTTTCCTATTTATCATCATAATAATGTGTTCTCGGATTGACATCGAGCGGTTTCGGCGGAGGCAGCGGGGGTAGATCTAAAAAATTATCCTTGCTGACGACTTTCTTTTTTGTCTGCTTCTCAATATCCTTGCGCGTTCGCCCCGCTACTGCCCCACCGTCCGAAGCTGCGGTCTTTAACTTCGGCAGTCCTTTTGAATCGCGAACCTTTGTTAGCTCCGTTGTCGTGGCTTCCCCGAGCATGGTCAGTATGAGTTCCATATCGACCATGTGATCTCGCAAATTATTTTCACGGTCGAGTGATTTAAAATCCTTGTATTCCTTAGCCGTCATCTCAAAAGCGCCTTTGTAGATCTCGTCAGTTAGTATCGCAAATTCATTGCTAGCTTTAACACCGCGCTCTTTCCATTCGTCTGTGAGCGTGTTTCTGATATTTATGCCGCGAAGACGCTTATCAATCCAGCTCTTTGGATAGCCTTTGCGTTCATAAATCTCTTTTGCACGGTTTACGGCTAGTTCGGGGTCTTGAATCTCGTCTATGCGCTCCTTGCCTACTCTAGCCAGCCAAAGTTTGAATGGCTCCGCTTTTGGAGATGGAATAGACTGTATTATTCTTAAAATACCGGCTAAATCAGCACAATTCATCTTCTGGGGCCCGCCTCTAGTAGATATTGAAAGGGTACTGACAAATTGTCCGTACCCTTTTGAGAGCTCGTTATCCCTTTCACGCATCTTGGTTATGTAATCTTTTACATTCTGACTGTCAGTAAGCACAGTAACCACATCTTCCACAACAAAATACCAGCGCTCATTGTGCCATGTGCGCCTAATTTCGGCTTGTTCAAACAAAGCCACACCGCGGTTTGTATCAGTCTTCTCTTTCATCGACTGAAATTATAGTGCTAAAAAAACTTTTGTGAACTTCCGCAATAATAATTTTTATGTCGTAACGATTTTTATGGTCACAAATTGTGACCTTGGCCCTACCTCTTCCCTCCCGATCGCAAAAGATATTTGTTTGGCGCAAGATCTAGATCCATGAAGTGATCAGTAGCCTCGATGAGTTTGGCGGAAGTGGATTTGCCGAATGAGGCAACTTCTACTTGGCAACCCTCGTTGGTCTGGAGATATTCTACGAGTGGCACGAAGTCACCGTCGCCGGTCAAAAGTATGATCGCATCTAGTTTCGGAGCCATCTTCACTGCATCGATAGCCATACCGACATCCCAGTCGGCCTTCTTGGCACCCGAGCTGAAGATCTGCAGATCCTTTATCTTTGTTTCGATTCCGGCCTTCTCTAGAGCATCGAAAAAGGCGCTTTCTTCGCCGGATTCGGTTGAGATTACGTATGCAACGACACGGACAAGCTTCCTTCCCTCTAGAGCGTCCTTCACTATTGCAGCAAAGTTGACCTTAGAGTGATATAGATTCTTACCGCTATGATAGAGATTCTGCGCGTCTATGAAAATTCCGACACGCTGTTCCTTATGTTTGATTACTGCCATATAAAATTAGTTAACGAACTATTATTAAAAGACTGCTATTAAAATGAAAAGTACTTACGAAAACCTCGGGACATTATTTCTTCAGCTCCAACTTCTTTACGATCGATGAATACCTGCGAGGATAATTCTTCTGAAGATATACCAAATGCGTCTGACGATCGGCAACCATACCGAGAAGACCGCGTCGTGAATGGTGGTCTTTCTTATGTTTCTTCAAATGGTCAGTCAATTCGCTTATCTGTTTGCTCAAAAGGGCGATTTGGACCTCTGGTGAACCCGTATCTTTGTCATGAATGCCCGTTTCCTTGATTACACGGGTCTTTTGTCTCGTTGTTAGCATGGGCGATATAGTAGCACGAATACCATTTTTCGGCAACTTTGAGCCCCGAAATGACCCAGAATCAACAAAAAGCCCTTATTTCTGCTACAATAATACCATGTCGCACAATATCTCTGAGATGAGGCAGCAGTTTCTAGAATATGTCGAAATCGAGAAGGGCCGTTCTGTAAAAACGGTCGAAAATTACGATCATTACCTGAAGCGTTTCATCGATTTTGCCAAAATAAAGAATGCCGAGGATATTTCAGCTGAAATGGTTCGTGAATTCCGTCTATGGCTCAACCGCCAGGTAGGAGGCCGGAATGAAGGGCCGGCCGGCACGCTAAAGAAGAAAACCCAGAACTATTATCTCATAGCCCTGCGCTCATTCCTGAAATTCCTAGCAAAACGCGGAATAAAGTCGCTTTCACCGGAGCAGATCGAGCTAGCCAAAGTCGGTGAACGGGCACTCGATCTCATTTCACCGGAGGAGTTACATCGTCTAATTAGCGCCCCAAACGGCAAAGATCTAAAATCATTGCGTGATAGAGCCATTTTAGAGCTTTTATTCTCGACGGGCCTGCGAGTTTCCGAGCTTTGTTCTCTGACTCGCGATGTAGATTTCGATGAAGATAGTTTTTCCGTGCGCGGCAAAGGCGAAAAGATCCGCGTCGTTTTTATATCTGATGAAGCGAGAAAGGCCGTGAAGGAATACTTGAATAAACGCACTGATGTCGACGATGCCCTCTTTGTGCGTCTTGATCGTGAAGGCCGCGAAGACCCGAAGAAGTCTGATTTGGGCCTAGATCCGCGTTCGGTCCAGCGCATAGTCAAATACTGGGCGATCAGGGCTGGAATATCCAAAAAAGTGACGCCTCACATAGTGCGCCACTCTTTTGCGACTGATCTCCTACATAATGGTGCCGACCTTCGTGCCGTCCAGCTATTGCTGGGTCATTCGAACATAAGCACAACGCAGATCTATACCCATGTTACAGACAGTGAACTCAAACGCGTGCATAAGCTATTTCACGACAAGAGGAAATAAACTAAGGAATAATCGAATAGGTGACCAATTATATGTTATATTAGCGGGGCTACTATTAATAGTTGATTTTGTTGCTTGGTCTGAGATTTTAAGTATAAAATTGAAAAAATGATAAACAAAATTGTAAATAAATTTAAAGAAATAGGATTACGTCGTTTTATAATAGGTGCTATTTCCTACACTTGGACTAACAGTTCATTGTGTAAGTGGTCGAAAAAGGACCACCCATTCTTGGGAATGTTCGTAGGCGACTATTCAAAAGTCGAGGGTTTGACTTTCTTTGTTGGAAATTCGCTTGTCTCCAATGCGCTAAAAAGCAAGTTTTTACTCAATCGCTATGAACCACAAGAAAGATTGGCTCTTCAGTTCGTAAACCCTGAATTGCCAACCATAGAGGTTGGTGGATGTATGGGTATAATCTCCTGTATTCTTAATAAGAAATTAAAGAATCCCGTTCATATTGTAGTTGAGGCCAACCCGAATGTCGTCCCAATCCTTGAAAGAAATAGGGCGCTTAATAAATGTAATTTTACGATTATAAACAAAGCTTTGGGATACCACCCTTATGTCGAGTTGAAATTGCAAGATGAGTTTTTAAAAAGTAGCGCAGTCCTAGATTACGATGTGAAATATCGCAGTATACAGGTTCCTACTATTACGCTAAAGGAGCTTTCAGCCCCATTTCACAAGATAAATCTTGTATGTGACATGGAGGGCATGGAATACGAAATACTCAAAAATGAGTTAGAAATAATGAAGAACAAAGTTGCGATTTTTATCGCTGAGTTTCACGCTTCTGGAAGAAACGATCCAAGATTAATTGAAGCATTAATTATCTTAAAAAATTCTGGATTTGAGCTAATTAATGAACGCAAATATACATATGTGTTCAGAAATACAGTAGGTTGAAACACGTACACATTGGTATGCAATCTATTCCTAGGGAAGATGGGATAGGCTCTGAAACTGGCCGTTTTTAAGCGTTTTCAGCATTATTTCCTTATAGGTACCAACACCACGCTCATCTACTGACAGGTTTCCGTTCGCTCCTGGATAGTTTTTCAAACCAGCGAGTTCACTCCGTACGCATTCTTTGTTCTCATAGCCGCATTTTTTTATAGCAGCGACCAGAATGTTCAGACTGTCGTATACATTGGCTGAATATGGATCAGGGGTAGCATTATATCTGGCCAAATAGAGATCAGCGTAGATCTTTGCTGAAGTATTTTGTGTTTGATCAGCAGGATAAGGGTATATGAGACCTTCCCCAAGAGTCTTCTCTTCTAGAAGTACTGAATTCTCTGCGGCATGAATCGTGAATTTCGGGAGGTCTAACAATCCTTGGACATTTAATCCTTTGAGAATGTTATTCAGATCCCCTGTATAAGCAGCCAACATTAGCGAGTCCGGTTTTGCTTGTTTTATCTTTAATATAGAGCTTTTGAAATCGGTAGTACCAGAAATTTCCCCTTGGTCAGCTACTATTTGTCCGCCATATTCAGTGAAATATTTCACAAAATGGCGATAGTTTTCCTCCTGGAATGGCGAAACTATGTGTATTATAGCCACGCGCTTTAGATTCCTATCTATCATTGCCTTGGCTAAGGTTTTCATCAGGTATTCAATCTCCGGAGAGAATGAAAAGTGATATGGCCCCATATTTGCAATGTTGTTTGACGGTAATCCTATCGTCATAGAGATGACTTGGTTATCTTCAAAGAGTTTTTCTGTAGCCAGCGAGGCTTCGTTGCAGAGCGGACCGATAATGTAGTTCACGTGATCAACTGAGATTAATTTTTGGACAGCGCTGATTGAGTTTTTACCACTACACATGTCGTCTTCTTTTATGATTTCAATCCTTGAGAGGTCGGCTTTATTCATCTGGCTTAAGGCAATATCCAATCCCCTTTGCGCATTTTCTCCAGCAAAGGCTGCGTTTCCAGTAAAGGATCCAACTAGGCCGATCTTTATGGTTTGTGTTTGAGTCCCAGTTTTATTTACAGCTACAACTACGAACACTACAACAACGACTATTAAAACGAGCCAGAAAAGTTTGTGTTTGATGGTGTTTTTCATAACAAGACTATTATTTCACATATTTGTCAATGAGTCCGTTGAATCAACATATAAAATGTAACTTTGTTAAATATATGATATATTGCTTATGTTTCATGATAATAAAAAGTAGTCCAAAAATTGGACAGTAATATTATGTCAATACAAAAGACCTTACAAATTTGTGGTTTCAGTGATAATGAAGCTATCGTATATACAGCGCTTATTAAGCACAGCGAATCTACTGCCTTCAAAGTATCCAAAGAAACTGGTATCGCTAGAACAACTGCGTATCACACTCTTGAGGCGTTGGAACGGCAACATTACGTTTCCTCCTGGAAAAAAAATAATGTGATTTACTATACGGCCGAAAGTCCAAATCTGCTTCTAAAGATCCAAAGGGAGAAAGAGGAACTAATGAAGTCGATTTTACCGGATCTCCTGAACATGCGCGGACAGGGCTCGCTCCTTCCTGCTGCAAAACTGTATATGGGTGTGGAGGGAGTAAAATTTGTATGGAATGATATTTTGGACACTCTTGAAAAAGATAATATCCATGAACTTCATGCGTTTTCAAATCTAGACGCGGTGAAAGTGTTGCCGCGGTTTTTCCCCAGTTGGCTGAAGCGCCGAGAAAAGTTAAGGATTTACTCTTATCTTATAACCGCTTCAAATCAAAGTCCTAGCGATCCGGATCTGGTGGGCAATGAATACCGTGAAACCAGGCTTCTTCCTTCTGACTTCCCTGTCAGTGGTACGTTAGATATTTATAGTAATAAAACCGCGTTCTTTTCTTTCAAGGAAAAGGAGATATATGGAATTATCATTGAATCACCGGCGATAGCACATATGTTACGCAATTTGTTTATATCTATGTGGAAACTCCTAGAGAAAAAACCAGGCGTCTAAAGTCTTTGATATCTTTGCTATAATTACCCCATGCGCATCATCTGCTGGAATGTAAATGGCCTGCGGGCAAATGTTAAAAAGGGTGGCTTTGATTGGTTTCTGAATGAGTCACCGGACATTTTTTGCATCCAAGAGACAAAAGTTCAATCTGAACAATTAGAAGAGGGTGTCCGTAATCCAGCTGGTTACCATTCTTATCTCGATCATTCCAAGGGTCGCAAGGGATATAGCGGAGTGGCAGTTTATACCAAGATCAAGCCAGAAAAGGTGGAATATGGCTTAGGTATTGAGAAATATGACCAAGAAGGCCGTCTCCTAGCCCTCTTTTTCAAGGATTTTGTCCTTTTGAACATCTATTTCCCAAATGGTGGTGGCGGACCTGACCGATTGAAATTTAAACTTGAGTTTTATAATGAGTTTTTGTCCTATATAGATGAACTTAGGAAAAAAGGACACGAGATCGTATTCTGTGGCGATGTGAATACTGCTCATACGGAGATCGACCTGGCCCGCCCAAAAGAGAATGAAAATAATACCGGATTTTTACCTGTAGAACGCAAATGGATCGATGAATTGATGTCTCACGGCTATGTAGATGTTTTCCGACATTTTTACCCAGGTGTCAAGGATAGGTATACCTACTGGGATATGAAAACCTTTGCCCGAGAACGCAACGTCGGGTGGCGGATTGATTACTTTTTCATTAGCCCGGGACTGCTTAATAAGGTTGACAAAATGAGGATTCTTGATGAAATTTTAGGCTCAGACCATTGCCCTATTGAGCTAGATATGAGGTAGTTTGTACGGCTATATTAAGCCGTGTTTGTAAAAAAAGTTAGCATAATTTGTGGTAAAAAAGTCCGGAAAAAGGAAAGCCGCGTTTTAATTGTGGTTCCCAGGAGAATGATTTGGAAACCGCAAACGCGGCTTTGTAGAAGCTGGTAAATAATGAGCTAGCCTCTATCCAAACCGTTCCTGAAACATATGATGTTTTAGGTGCCAATGTGCATTGTTCAGCAAGTTTCTGCTCTCCAGAGAGGAGGCAATTTAATAGTTGCAAAAATGCATCGGCAGCCTAGCAACGATCGGACGAGGTAAAAATGAATTTACCGCGCTTCTTAGATGAAGAGCCTACCCTAGTTCTTCAAGTTGTGTAAAGAGCGGATCCACTCTACTAATTCATTTCACTTTCGCAAAACGCTTTAGTACCTCAGAAGTGAACATTTCTGCCTAGTAGTGTATGTCCTATAAAGGACATTGTAAAGGACATGGTGTGGATAACTTTGGATTTCTATTGGACAAAGTATTTCTTCCTTATTTCACCTATGTTTTCAGACTCCATTTCGTCTTTCCTTTCTCTGCCCTGTTTACCGAGTTCTATAAGTTCAGAGTCTGTTAGCTTTGCTAACTCTAAGGATTTTTTTTCTAAATATTCGGGCGAGTTTAATTTTGGATCTTCTAGAACTTCATTGAAGAGTGCGTGTAGGATATTTCCTATCTTCGGACTAGGGGATAGTTTTGTGACTTCCATAAGCCCCTTGCCGTCAATCTTAAGCATTGAAACAGAGATTGGGTCATGTAAGGCCTCTTCTACCATAGCTTTATATTTGCGGAGCCTATAGGGGTTTTCCTTAGGCCTGCCGGTCCCTATTCTGTCGCATACGCGTAGATTCATCAGATCCCAGATGTTTTCACGCCCGACATTCACAATCATTCGTCTAACCGCAGATAGGGTGATGGTTTCAGTATCAGAGAAAAACATGTGCCAACGAACCAGTTTGGCCACTTTTTCGATAATTACACGTGAAAACTTGAGGTTTTCGAGGATTTTACGTGTTTCACGTGAACCTTTTACTTCGTGGCCATAGAACGTTATTTGCTTTGTTTCACGTGAAATATCCTTAGTTTCTGGCTTGGAAATGTCATGAAAAAGGGCTGCGAGCCTTATTTCAAGAGGCCAGTTCTTATCAGCAGCATGTTGGAGGCTTCTTAGTAAATGTTCCCATACGTCATAAGCATGAGCTTGTGGCTGAGAAACTCCAATTCCACTCTCTAATTCCGGGATGATTTGTTTTAGGATGCCTGTTTCGTGGAGTAATTCTAAGCCTTTTTTAGGCTCTGTTGACATCAAAATCTTATAAAATTCATCCCGTATTCTTTCACGTGAAACATCATTTATAAGCAAATTTTGGCTCTGTATAGCGATATTTGTCTCCTTCTCGATGTTAAAGCCAAGAGTTACGGCAAATCTGACCGCGCGCATCAAACGCAAAGCATCTTCACCGAAACGATCTGATGGTTTACCAACGGTTCTTATTGTTTTTGACTTCAAGTCAGCAAAGCCGTGGTATAGATCCACGATGTCCTTTATAGCGCCCCCAGAAAGATTAGCAGCCATGGCGTTTATGGTGAAATCTCGTCTTTTAAGGTCGTCCTCAATCTTATCGCTGAATTTAACCTTATCTGGATGGCGACGGTCGGAATAAACAGACTCGACGCGATACGGAGTCACTTCGATGACCTTGAGCGTTTCGTCTTTAGTGTTCTCGTCAATCACAGCGACTGTCCCAAAAGTGTTTTCATAAACAGTTTTTGGAAATAGTTTCATTATCTGTTCAGGCTTTGCATTTGTTGTGAAATCCCAGTCATTTGGTGTTCTACCTAGGAGTAAATCTCTCACACAACCACCGACGATATAAGCCTCAAAACCAGCCTTTTCAAGGGTTGTAGCTACGTTTATGACCTCTATTGGTATAGGGCTATTTTGAGCCATTTTCATGGACATATCTTACTATAATTTCCGCTTTTATTCTATATGCGCTACTATTCAGATATGCCCTCGTGGTGAAATGGATATCATTCTTGTCTTCGGAACAAGCGTTGGGGGTTCGAATCCCTCCGGGGGCACCTTTCTTCCAAAACTAAATAAACTAGGTTATAATCTCGTCACTGCGGGTATTGTTTAATGGTAGGACGCGTCCTTGCCAAGGACGAGGTGGGAGTTCGATTCTCCCTACCCGCACAGATTAGTTAATGAAATAGGAACAGAAAACAGGGGATAAACCTGTTAATCTAGTTGATAAAAGACATAAAATACGGCTAATTTTCGTTTTTTGGCCTATTCTTGGCGTCCTTAATTGGGATATGGCTTTATTGAGCTATTTATCAAGTACAAATATGGATAATAAAACAAAGGGCAGGATTGGGGAGAATCTAGCAAGTCGGTTTCTCGAAAAGAATGGGTTTACGATTGTAGCTAGGAATTATATGAAGAAGTGGGGAGAACTGGACATCGTAGCCCAAAAGGACGGTACTCTTCATTTTGTTGAGGTTAAAAGCGTGACTTATGTCCAAAATGACTTTATCCACACGCCTGAAGAAAATGTGCACGCATTCAAGATGTCACAGATCAGAAGAATGATTAGGACGTTCCTAATGGAAACAAATAGGGGAGTGGAGTCAGAGTTTTACTTCCATGTTCTTTGTGTCTATATGAATATGAAAACTAGAAAAGCGCGTATAAAATGGATAAAAAACATAATTCTGTGATAATATAACTTGGCCGAAGTATCCGGAGCGTGGTGTAACGGCTAACATACCTGTTTTGGGTACAGGTGACTCGGGGTTCGAATCCCCGCGCTCCGACAAGAGTCTTATTATCAAAAAATGATGAATACTGAAAACAAGGGGGTTATAAAGGAAACGGTGGGCTTTTTTGACAAGCTGGAAGATATCATCCGTGGGCACTTGAGCCACTATCCGATCGTCTATACCTTGATCGGTTCTGTGGCGATCGTTCTTTTCTGGCGAGGGGTCTGGCATACGGCAGACATTCTTCAGGAGAAGGGTGGCTGGCTCGGTTGGCTTTTTTATGAGCCAACGAATCTTGTGATTGTGCTCATAATTCTGCTTGCGACCGGCCTCTTCGTTTCATATTTCATCGGTGATACGATACTTTTGAGTGGAATAAAAAAAGAGAAGAAAGTCGCTGATCGCACAGAAAGCGAAGTCCGGGCTGAAGAAGGGGAAATAAAGGAACTGCGAACGACCATAAAAGAAATGAAGAAAAATGTCGATGAGATAAAGGAGCTTGTAATCGAGGAACAAAAGGAGCATCATCCGGAGGTTTGAGCCGGGGATTCGAAGGAAGCATTGAAAATGCGGGATTAGTTTATCGGTAAAATAACAGTTTTCCAAACTGTGGTGAGGAGTTCGACTCTCCTATCCCGCACAGATGTACATTTTAGGAGTATATTATTTGTATTTAATTATTTAAAATATGAAAAACAAAATTTATATTTTGGTAGCGGTTATCGTTGTGATTGTCGTTGTGCTGACACTTTCCTCCGGAAAATCTAACAAGATCTCCATTGGAGCCGTCATTCCACAAACAGGATTCGGAGCTTATTGGGGGGCACCTGTCTTGAAGGGTATAGCTATGGCAAAGGAAGATTTGGGAAAAATCTACGGAGCTGAAAATGTGACGATTAAGATTGAGGACAGCCAGAGCGCGGCACCTGCATCAGTTTCGGCTGCGACAAAATTATTGAATGTGGATAAGGTAGATGTTATCTACACAGAACTTTCTGGATCAAGCAGTGCCGTATCCCCTGTAGTGGAAGAAAAAAAGAAGGCTCACATATATAGTGCTTATAATCAAAAAATTGTTGAGGATAATCCGTATTCAGTAAAAACGTTCATAAGCTATGATGTTGTTTGTGGAAAATTGGCTGAAACACTTGTTTCTACGGATAAGGTTTTTATTGTTAGTACTATTCCTGATGCGGGTCCTTATTGTCTCAAGGCTTTAAATAAGGTTTTACCCCCAGAAAATATTAAAGACATAGAGGGGTTTACGGGCACAGATTTCAGGACTCTGCTTTTGCAGAACAAATCATTTAACCCTGATTATATTATTCCTCTTATGTATGAGGATGGTGCTTTCGCATTACTCAAACAAAAAGGGGAGCTTAGAATAGCCGCAAAAATATTCGTTACAAGATGGATTGTCAGACAGAAAAGAATGTAGCCGCCTTGCCGGCCTCATATGTCAAAGGCAGCTTGTATTTTGAGATTCCTATTAAGAAGTCGTTCCAAGACAAGGTTAACGCCAAATACACTGGGGTTACAGCCGGTGATATGCAAGGAATTGCCAATGCCTATCAGACGGTGATGCTTGCTGGCGTTGGTCTGGCTGAATGTCCGGACAAAACCGGCGCGTGTGTAGTGCAAAAGATAAATGAAATCACTAACCCCGACTATTTTGCCTACGAAAATGGGAAAGTTGTAGATCGGATGCTTAGGTCAGATATTGTGGTGGGGGAGACAAAGTAGCTCTATTTCAAAGGTTTGCAAATGAACTCAACGTATGATAATATCATATTACATTATCATATAAT
>JAPLZI010000055.1:375-17740 GCA_026395095.1 Candidatus Tayloriibacteriota bacterium | reverse complement strand
GGAAAAATGATTGGAGTAACCATTCAAAGCTAATTCTAATCCTTTTCTTCCAAGAAGCAAATTTAAACAAATAAATCGTTCGCCAGAGCCACCAAGCAAATCGGCCGGATATATTCACCGAATAAATCTCACCCATGGCAAACCACTGACCAATTGAAATCATATTCCCTTTCGAATGATAATTAAAGTCATGAAGCGGTTCGCCGCGGATTGAAGACAGTAGATTCATTGCCACTATTCTAGCTTCAGATTCGGCGACTTGTGCCAATTGCGGCAGCGATCTCGGATAAGCTGCGACATCTCCGATCGCAAACACTCGATCATTCCCTACAATACGAAAATAATCGTCGACTGATATCCGGCCAGCAGTCAATACTGGCTTAATACCTTTGAAATCCGGTATCGAAGCCTTTACGCCTGCGCTCCAGATGACCACCGAAACTGGCAAGATCTCGCCGGATGAAAGCTTAAGACTGTTTTTTGTAAGAGATGTGACCGTGCTATTCAATCTCACAATAATACCCTTCTTCTTTAATTGTTTCTCGGCAGAAATCCTAAGCAATGGTCCGAACTGTGAAAGCAATTCCTTGTCTGAATGAATGAGAGTCACTGTCGGCTCTTCCTGCATACAATGCCTTGGATCATCTGGACGGCAATACGAATCGCCGTAATATCGATTCATCATCCCTTGAATAAATTCCATCAATTCCGCCGCGACCTCTACCCCTGTCGCCCCGCCGCCAACAACGATGAACGATAGCAACCCACGCCGCTTTTCTGGATCATTGACAATGATTGCCTGTTCAAAAGCATCCACTACACGATTGCGGATGCTGACTGCATCATGCAAACTTTTTAGAGATAAGGAATACTCGGCTGCTCCGGGAACACCATAATAATTAGTCTCTGCACCAGTTGCCACAATTAGATAATCATATTTGATTGTGATGGGGCCAGAACCTGTTTTTACTGAAACATTCTGGTCACCGACATCAACATAATCGACTGTACCTTCGACGATCCTGACACAAGTGCCCACAAAGATCTCCCAGAGCGGTTCAGCGACTGTACGCGGATTCAAACCGCCGGTTGCCACTTCATGCAGAAGCGGAGTAAATAAGAAATTATTATTGCGGCTTATGACGGTGACATCAATCTCGCCATTTTTTACGGCGGAAATCAGTTTTTTCGCTAGATATACGCCACCAAATCCAGCACCGAGTATGACTATATGGGGTTTTAACATATCCTTAAATAAGGCACCATTTCAATATCAATTGCTTTCATAGCACTTGATCTAGGAGTGTTCGCAATGAATTCACTGGGATAGCGAAACTGATGCTGTTGGCACCTTGTTGAACAGCCACGTTTACGCCGATGACCTTGCCTTCAAGGTCGAGGAGAGGGCCGCCGGAGTTGCCCTTATTGATCGCAGTATCAGTTTGTATAACTCCGGAAAGAGTCTCCACATTCCCATTTGCATCAGCCGCCTGAATAGTTCGGTTCAGACCGGAAATGATGCCGACTGAAACCGAATTATTATATTCGCCGAGGGCATTGCCGATCGCCGCGACAGTCTGACCCAGCTTTATATTCTGGGAATTGCCGAGTGGAATCGTCGGGTAGCTCGTTCCAGTGATCTTCAGGATAGCCAGGTCTTTAGCAGAATCACGATAGAACACCTGTGCGGTCTTCTGAACGCCTGTAGACAGTAGAACCACATATTCGGCGTTAGTATCAGCAACTACGTGCTTATTTGTCACAATATAACCGTCCGAACGGATGATAAATCCAGTTCCACCACCGACATTCGTCTTTTTTGTTCCAACCTGTTTGTAGACCGGAATCCTTATACCAATATCGCGATCAGCAAATGGATTTACATATTGGATCTCGACCTGTGGAATATCTTTCGAAACTATCACCGAAACAACTGCCGGAGTAGCCTTAGCAACCGTGGCCGTAAGAATGTCATCCTGCGAAAGCCGTTGGGTAGGAGCCGGCTTATTTGCAAGTATGTCAATCTCCTTTTTGTATGCTCGGCTTGTCGACGCAACCTGTATCAGCGAATTTGACAGGGTCAAAAGCTGTTTTTCAAGTCCGGAAACTTTTGTGGACAAAAACTCGTTTTGGCTACGTTGATCCACGACAAAAAATACCGCAGCCAATAGTAATAACAATCCAATGGCTGTGTAGTAAATCGCGTGCGGGTTTTTCATACCTTGATTATAATCTATAAGCTTTATTGGTCAAATTTTTCTCCTTTTTGTTATTTCACCGGCGCCTTCCCGATACATCGAACGCACGAATCTTGGGGTTCGCGAGTTTTAATATATTTATTACCACAAGCACAGATAAGGATGACTGTCGGACCAGGCTTTAGAGTCCATTTTCCATCCTTCTGAAATGTTTTTCCGCTGAATTTAAGCATGTTATTAGATTTATTCAATGAATGTGAGAGCCTTGCCCTTTTTGTCGCCGCGACCAGTTCGACCAATGCGATGGACATAGTCATCATGAGTCGCTGGAATGTCATAATTGATTACGTGAGTGATATTGTCTATATCGAGCCCGCGAGCGGCAACATCAGTCGCTACGAGGATTTGGGCATGATTATCCTTAAAGAGTTTCAAGGCGCGCTGTCTCTGGCCGAAATTTTTGTTTCCGTGAATAGACTCGGCTTTGAAACCTTTTGAAACGAGATCCTTCGACAATCTCTCTACTCCGTGTTTCGTCCGGCCGAAAATGAGCACTTTGCTGAATTCTCCTTTTTTCAGGAGATCATGAAGTACTTTTATTTTGTCTCCGTTGCGGACATGCACAACATCCTGTTCGACATTCTGTGCAGTTTCACCAGTCTTCACTGAGATTCTTATCGGATCCTTCAGGAATTCTTTGACGAGTTTCTCAACATCATGAGAAACTGTTGCCGAGAAGAATAGGGTCTGTCTGACTTTCGGCATGAGAGAAACGACGAACCTCATATCAGCGATAAAGCCCATATCCAACATACGATCGGCTTCGTCGAGGACGATTGTCTGGAATTGGTCGAGGTGTATGAATTTCCTATTAACCAGATCCTTGAGCCTGCCTGGCGTACCGATGACGACATTATGCGCATATTTTAGCGACGAAATCTGTCTGCCAATCGGCGCACCGCCGACGCAACAGACCGAGTTGATTCGCGTGCCTGTCTTTATATTCTTGGCAAAACCCTGAAGCTCCCCATCGATCTGAACAGCCAATTCGCGGGTCGGAACGATGATGATAGCCTTCTCTTTTGGATTCAAAATTATTTTATTGAGAATAGGAATGAGGAACGCTGCCGTTTTTCCAGTGCCCGTATTAGCGACACCAACGATATCCATACCTTTCAATCCGTGAGAAATGGTTCTGTCTTGAATAGGTGTCGGAATCGTATAGCCCTTGGCGGCAATAGAACTCTTAAGCCGCGCATCGATATTAAAGTCGGCGAAGGCATGCTCGGGCTTATAGTGCGTGGCCGCTTCAGTCATAACGACAGCTTTATTTATAAATTTGGCCGGATCTATTCTTTCGCCAAAATTGGCGCGTCCGCGGTTTTGCGAACGGCCACGGCTTGGGCCATTGCCATGACTATGGCTTGGTCCGTGTATGCGGTTTTTGGAGCCAAAATGAGGCTTGAAACTTCTGTTATACATAGCTTATCTGGAAGACTAAATGTCCTCATAACCTTTGGTCTCCATATAGTTTTTAGATAAGAATCGAGAAAACCGTAGAGATATATAG
Source organism: Candidatus Tayloriibacteriota bacterium (assembly GCA_026395095.1). GTDB lineage: Bacteria > Patescibacteriota > Minisyncoccia > Phycocordibacterales > PALSA-1337 > C7867-002. Next base: position 13,972 of record JAPLZI010000055.1, on the reverse strand, counting down.
TTATACCCCAGAGTATAGCACGCATTCGGCCGAGCTGTCAAATTCGACCTTATTTCTTATTCTTCCAGGCGAACTTCTTCGCGAGGCGCTTCGCGGTCTTCCTAGAACGTGAGGTTTTTAACCTAGTATTTATTCTTTTAGCCATAATAAGGTGATTGTAACTTGAATGAGATTATTTAGCGAACTTCAATCACTCATACCTCAATGCATCTATCGGATTTAATCCTGCAGCACGGCGCGCTGGATAATAGCCGAAGGCGATGCCGATAGCCGCCGAGACTCCGAATGCCAGCAAAACTGAAGAGAGCGTGACTTGCGTTTCGAGAATACCAAAATATGTGACCCCATAGGATATCAACCACCCGAGTATGACGCCGACAACTCCGCCCAAGAATGTGAGCGCCACTGCTTCAGCTAGAAACTGACGATTGATATCCCTTCTTTTTGCACCAACCGCTTTGCGCAGACCGATCTCACGCGTCCTTTCGGTCACGGTAGTCAGCATCATATTCATGATGCCTATACCGCCGACCAGGAGAGAAATGCCAGCAACAGAGCCTAGAAGAATAGTGAATGTCTGCGTAACAGTAGATATGGCTGCCGTCAGATCGGCCTGATTGAAGGTGCTGAAGTCGGCCAAGGCCGGATCACTGATCTTGTGTCGCGCGAGCAGAAGATCGGTGATGTCTTGCTGGACTTGCTTCATGGAATCAGCGTCAACTACCTGAACACTGATGCTCGACACATATGTATCGCCGGCCAGGAATTTCTGCGCGCTGGTAAGCGGAATGAATATCATATCGTCTTGATTGTTGAAACCTGTGCCACCTTTCGAGACTGTCACGCCAATAACTTTGAATTGGACATTGTTGATACGGATCGTCTGGCCTGTTGCAGAAGCCCCCTCCCCGAATAGGTCATTGCGCGCCGTTGGCCCTAGAACCGCCACCTTAGAAAGATTGCGTAAATTTTGGTCTGTTATCCAGGAACCTTCGTCAATAACGACATTTCTCACATCCGGATAGGCCGTAGTAACACCGACTATAGAAGTATTTGTATTCGTGCCGCGTGCCGCCACTTGGTAACGGCTCGTAAGTTCAGCTGAAACAGCTTTTACTGATGCGACCTCGCCGGCTATAGCCTCGGCGTCAGCCGGCTTCAGGGTGCGCGCTGCACCTCTTCCCGTACTCACCTGAAATCCTTGGCCTTGCTGGGCTCCGGGTGTTACGGTGACCAAATTTGAACCTGCAGACTGGATACTAGACTTGATCGAACCCTGCGCGCCATTACCTATCGAGACCATGGCGATAACTGAACTTATACCGATCACGATTCCCAACATCGTAAGGCCGGACCGCACTTTATTTGCGGATAATGCAGAATATGTTTCGTGGAGTATGTCTTTAAAATTCATATATTTTGATGCGATATCTTCCTCTGGACATGCTTCTTATCCTCGACAATAAGGCCATCCCTGATGGAGATAGTCCGCTTGGCGTGTTCAGCCACATCGTGTTCGTGGGTGATGAGGATGATCGTCCTTCCCTGTTCCTCATTCAATTTCTGGAATGTCCCAAGGACGATCTCGCCGGTTTTCGTATCAAGGTTGCCCGTCGGTTCATCGGCAAGAATGAGTGAAGGGTAGTTCACAAGCGCACGAGATATGGCCACACGCTGGATTTGACCGCCAGAAAGCTGATTCGAAAGATGACTAAAATGCAATTCATCGAGGCCAGCTGCCTTGAGAGCTGCTACGGCCTTCTCCTTGCGTTTTTTACCGTCTATTCCCGCGTAAACCAGAGGTAACATGGTATTGCGCAACACGGTCGTTCTAGGCAGCAGATTGAATGACTGGAAAACGAAGCCAATCTTACCTTTTCGTATATCTGCAAGCTCATCATCTGATAAGCTCGAAACATCCTTGCCATCCAGAAAATATTTACCAGAAGTCGGAATATCCAGACACCCGAGGATATGCATGAGGGTCGACTTGCCTGAACCAGACGGACCCATGATCGCGACGAATTCCCCATCTTCTATGGTAAAGCTCACTCCCTTGAGCGCGTCGAGTTTTTCAGTCTCTCCGACTTTGTATGTTTTCTTGACGTTTTTTACTTCTATCATATATTATCGGCCAATATTCCGGATCTGTGCACCACTCGTACCTGACGGTCTAGCGGCATTAAATATGCTCGGCGCTTGAGTAGCAGCAGTAGTCGCCGTAGTTATTGTTCTTGCGATTATGCGGTCACCTTCATTGAGGCCGGAAACGACTTCAGTATTTGTGTCATTCGAAACTCCTGTCCTTATTGGGATACGCTTCAATGTCGAGGATGCCACGAGTGTCTCGACATATTTCATATTTCCCTGAGTTTTTACGGCACCATTCGGAACGGTGAGGACATTCTCTTTCGAATCAGTGACTATATCCGCGCTAACGCTCATGCCCGGCTTGATTCGCGCATCATCGATATCGAATATTACTTTTACGTTATAGGATACGACCCCCTGGCTTACTGTACCGATAAGATCTACTTCGTCTACTTCTCCTGGAACTGTCAATCCCTCTACGGCATCGAAGGTCAGGCTGGCTTTTTGGCCGATCTTCACTTTTGCCACATCGACTTCATTGAGAGAAATAGTCGCAAGTTTCTTATTGGCAATGAGAGTCGCGATCGTCGCCCCACTGCCGGAATCGCCAACCTTGACCGGCACTCTAGCTATCACCCCGTCGAAAGGCGCTCTGATAAAATAATCTTGATATGAATTTTGGCTTTGAAGAAGGGACAGCTGTCCAGAACGAATGTCGAGTTGATCGGGACCTCTGATAAGATCTCTTAATGTTTTTTCGCTACTAACTATACTGTTCTGGTCGGAAAAAATAGTCGACAAATGAGAATTAACTGAACTCAGCCAAGTATTTACATTGTTAGCTGCAGTATTCGCCGGAGTGGTTGTATCCTGCTCTGATTGCATGATATAGGAAATCGCGTTTTGCGTATTCTTCAGAGCGTCAGACATCATTTTGACCATGTCATAAGTATCGTTAGTAAGAAGTTGGAGGCTTGTCGTGGCACTTAGGCGTGAGAGAGAATTGTACTCCGAGAGGACGACTTCATAGCGACTCTTTGCTAGGTCAAAACTGACCCCGGCTTTTTGGATATTTGCGCGGGCCATGACGCTCCTTTGATTACTTTTCGAGTCGCTCAAATAACCGGTCTGTGAATATAGAAGCGAGTTCATTCCAGTTATGACACTGGGGTAATCAACAAAAACAGACGTCACTTCATTCCATGCGTCATTGTAAGCTTTTACGACAGAATCCTCGGCTGTTTGGACATCTTCGGGATCAGCGATTTTTGTCAGCTTTTCATAAGCTATCTTCGCCGATTCCAGAGAGATGCTCGCATTCCTAGAATCAATCTGGGCCAAAAGCGCTCCTTTTTTCACAGTTTGACCCGCTTTTACATACACCTGGGTTATGTCGCCCGAAGCCTTGCTCTTAATATCCACCTGATTTTGGGACGAGACTTGCCCACTGCCATTGATGGATGTACTTATTGTTCCAGTTTATACAGTAACAAAAACATAGCGAGGCGTCCCACTATTATTGCCAACCGTGGTGATAATCTTGTAGACGATGAATACAATCGCGACAACGATTATCGCGCTGATTATTTTGTGGCCAGTGATCCAGCCCTTGATCCTTCTTAGATTGAGATGCTTCATGTTATTTGTTATTTGACTCTCATCATCGTTGGAGATGTGGTTAGAGGTGCCGGCATGATCCTGATGAGTTTAGACTCTATTTGGCCGCTTGTATTGGGATTGCCCAACACTATTACATAGTCGCCAGATCGCAAGTCCGAGGATTTGACCTCTTCTTGGAACCGTCTGATCAGAGTGCTCGTCCCTATGAGGACAGTCTTTTCCAATTTGTCCGGACCAGCAACCACGAATTGCGGCAGGTTTACGCTTACTATTTCTCCGACGGCGCCATGACCGCTCGGATATTCATTTCCGAACATCATGTTCCTCATCCCTGCTCTTGGGCCCAAGAAATTCCTCTCGAAGTTATTTCCATATTGCCCGGCATAACTAGCCTTGTGATAACCGATGTAGACACCGACACGCAATATGACAAGAGCTATGATGATAATACCGATTGCTATGAGAATACCTACTACGGTTTTTGATTGATGTATTTTTTTTATATCCATAAAATTAATGTAATTAAGTTAATATTAAGTGTGTAAATCTTCGTGAATTAGTAATAGCCTGCGCTCCGGACCAAATCAAAACTGTAACAATGACCAAAAGAACTGCCAGCCCTATGATCGGTATTGATTCTGCGATAGATATCGATAATTCTTTCCAGTATGTGTACACGGTACTGTCACCGGAAAAAGCGAGCGATAAATATTCATAGAAACCAGACTGTAGAAAGGCTCCGTAAAGATACTTCCCCACTACCATAGCCAGTACCAATGCAACAGCCGCGATCGATCCGAAAGACCAAGTCCTTACTCGTGCCTCTCGCATATCGAATATGTGTATATTCGATATAACCTGCATCTCAAAACCAGGAGCAGGCTTGATCTGCTTCAAGTTCTTGAATAATCTCTTATAATCGTTGCTCATAGACAATATATACGGATAGAGACTAGAATTGGTGCAATGCCTGATTTTGACCAAATAGTCGAGGAATACACGCGTCCTATCTATAATTTCGTCTATCGCCTATGCGGTAGTCGCGAAGAGGCCGAGGATCTGACCCAAGAAGTCTTCCTGAAGGTGTGGAAAAACCTAGGAAAGTTCGACCCAGAAAAGAGTTCGAAAACCTGGATTTTCACTATAGCCCGTAATACCACTATTGATTGGTTGCGAAAAAAGAAAAGTATCAATTTTTCTCAAATGGATACAGCCCATGATGAGCCGTTCGAAGATGGGCTAGCCGATATCGAACCTTTGCCCGATGAGATCTTTCAAAGAAAAGAGCTAGCTTACGATCTAGAGAGTGCCCTTTCGAAAATTCCTCCTGATCACAAAATGATCATTCTACTGCACCACACAGAAGATCTAACTTTTGAGGAAATTTCTATTATTACCGATAAGCCAATGAATACAGTAAAGAGCCAATACAGGCGGGCGCTAATAATGCTTCGAAAATATCTCTAAACGTCTACTAGTCGTTCCTCAAAGTAAACCTCGACGTATTCTGTATATCAGAATACAAATCTTCAGATAATAAATCTCTACTAGCAACAAAAGAAATAACCTTCTGACTATCTTCGGAATCGGCTAGTGCAACCTCTCCCCGATTCAATACTGTAGGTATCAAATTAAACTTAGTTTCCACGCCATTCCATTCAACACCAACAACCAAGCCGTGTTCGGTCGCAAATGATAAATTCTGATCAAAAATAAAATTGCCGAGCGAATAAAATATCGCCTTATTCTTGTAAATCTCAACGGGTTCGACGACATGCGGATGCGCTCCGATAATAAGATCCACTCCGGCATCGATAAACTTGCGAGCAAGCATCTTTTGTCTTTCTGTCACAGTCTGCTTATATTCATCCCCCCAGTGAACGGACAACACAACATAGGAACAGTCCGGACGGATCTCGCCGACTTCCTTTAGAGCCGGCGCTGGGTCGGGAATATATAGATCATGATAACCAACAAGACAGATCGTTTTTCCCTGAACATCAAATTTCATCGAGATATTTTCGTCATTTCTCGGAGAACCAAAGGAGGCAATGCCGACAGTTGCAAGATTTCTTACCGTTTGATAATAACCATCTCCATAGAAATCAAGCGCATGATTATTAGCTAGGCTTACTGCAGAAAAATTAAGCCGTTTGAGGAGCCCGGCAAACATCGGGTCAAATGTAAAACGGAGTACTGAATGGTCTTTCTCCGCGAGCGAGGGCTTGTTCGTTATGGTCCCTTCCAGATTTCCCACGATCATGTGGCTATCGAGGAATAGGCGCTCTATATTAGAAAACAAGGAGTCAATCCCGTATTTTTGCGCATGCGACGCAACACCTCGGTCGAACATCATGTCACCGACGAAGAGCATGCGAACCATAGCATCTTTTTTTTCTGCATTTGTCTCAGTATTTAATAGAGCAAAGCTATCCATTGAATGATTGTCCGAATTTATCCCATCTGCCGGAACATATGTTCTGTCAAAGACAAATAGCGCCGTCAACAAAACCGCTACAACCAAAACAGGGACGATCAATCCCCACCACGAAAATTCTGTGTGTTTTTTGTTCATTAGTTAAATAGCTGACTATCAGGATACTATACCCAATAGAATCTATTTCTTCTCCCTCATCGCCTTCTCCAATTCTTGTTGCATTGTTCGAAGCTCACTCTCATTATGCTGACGCTGTTGTTCGAGCTCGCGTACCTCTAATTGTATAGCAGCAACCTCTGCTTCTAGCTTTTGAAATTCTAGCACAAGCTTATCCGTCTCAGCCTGTTTCCTTTCGACTTCCTGTTTTTTTCGTGTTACCTCATCCTGTTTTCGTTTTAGATCCGTTCTTTTTTTATCGAGCTCTTGACCTTCACTTGTCATTCTTTGTTTAAGCCTCTCTAAATCTTGCGTTGATGTTGTATTCATGTTTTTGGGTTAATTGATACCGTGACATTATAGCAAAATAACTACTTTAAAAAAGTTAAAACCACTATTTCAGCATCACTTCCCACCCTCATAGGCGGGCCCCAAGTCCCTGTCCCACTAGAAGTAAATACGTTCATTTTGTCTATTTTGTGAAAGCCATAATCATAACCCTTATAAATTAAACTAGTAAACAAATTGAGAGGAAACATTTGAGCTCGATGGGTATGTCCCGAAATTTGGAAAGTGATACCCGCTTTCGCAGCTTCGGCCAATTGAGACGGTTGGTGTTTCAAAAGAATGGACGGCGTACTTTTATCTATATTCAAACCTGAAAGAATGGCTTTCAGTTTTACAACATTAGTGGAATCACGATCATCAACACCGATCAGCTGCATACCATCTATCATTACCATTTCATTATTGAGTACCTTAATACCAGCACCCCTGATAGCATTCAGATAATGTTTGTCATCACGAAATTCCTCGTGATTTCCTGTGATAAAATATGTCCCCAATTTTGGGTGTAAATCTATAAGTGGTTCAATAACCTCAGATTCATTAATTTTCACTCCATCATAAATATCTCCTCCGATAAAAACTATATCCGGATTAATTTCATTTATTTTGACAACAATACTCCTAGTAAAATCTCGCCCATAAACAGCCCCTAAATGTAAATCACTAATCCACACAGCCTTTTTCCCCTGCCAACTAGCTGGTAAATTAGATATGCTGACATTGATATCTTTTACGATGATTTGGCGAGCATGGATAATGCCATATATTCCGAAAATAATAGCCAACGAAAAACATAAAATACCGAAATATTGAAGAGAAACATTCAAATTAAAAACATGTAATATCCACAATACTATGAAAAATAGACACGAAAAAATAAATAGATAAACAGCAAAGCCAAGCCAAGAAGCTGAAGTAGTATATAAAAAGCTTGTAAAAGAATTGTTAAAATAAAAAGTTAAAATTGAAGCAATGACAAAACTAATACCCAAAATCGCTAAAATGACTCCCGTAAATATCCGCCATACCACAGATAAAGAAAAAATAGTTACAATCAATTTGTAAATAATAAAATGAACCAAAGAGAGTGCCAGCGCCATTATTGAGCCAAAAATGATAATCATATTCTTTTCTGAAGATACTCCTGGAAGTATTCAGTGTATTTGTTCTGGAGCTCCGGATTCATCCAATCATTTCCAGTGATTATGCCCCGGCAAAAAGGAGACCCGCATTTGCATTTGAAGCTGTAATCCGAAGATTCCATCATCGCATAATCAAGCGTTATTTCTTCACCTGGCCTAACATCTCTCATCGCAACGATTTTAAATTTATCCCTGAAACCGCAGTTGGGATCGCAGGAATGATTTACATTCCCGAAATCACTCGAATCAGACTTTTTCACGTTCACAATAAATTGATCATCACCCAGTTGAAACATATGATCAAACCCATTCTTGTACAACCGATCCGCCTCCTTGCCATCAATAAATTCTTGCTTTCCCACAGAAAAATCAAGTATGACATCGCCTTTATTTATTGTCTCTATAGCAAATAAACCGTTCCCTTCTATGGAACTGTGCCTACTTTCAACTTTTGGGGAAATGTATGACATGGGGTAATTTACTGGTTGGTTGGGAGCAGTGTTAAAACCGCTTTAAAAAACATAATGTCCAAAAATCAGAACGCCCGTAATTAAGGCTGCTACAGCCGATATGAGTACTGCACCAGCTGCAACATCTTTCGTGTCCCGCGCATATGGATGATAGTTCGGTGATGTGAGATCAATGTCTATTTCTATAGCTGTATTGAATGCTTCCGCAGCCAATACAAACCCGGCGACAATAACAAGCGCTAACCATTCGGTTTTTGTGATATTAAAATATACCCCTAAGACAATCGCAATGATGAGCAGTGCTATATGTATCCATGCATTATGAGTAGTCTTTAAAAGCAGCCAGATACCTCTTCCCGCATGAGTAAAGCTTTTTGCTCTTTTTATTACCGAAAATTCTTTCTTTGAATCAAGTGTCTGCATAGGTGTAAGTATATCAAATTGCTAACCGTGTGGTTCGATGTTGAAACATTTTTATTAAACCATACTTGCTGATAAAATCGAATAGGCAATCATTTCCCAATTTTACGGTATACTGAAAAAGCCTAACTATCAATATCCAATATGAAACGCTCTCCTATAATCCTGTGCCTAGGAATCATCATCACTCTCATATGCATCAACCTTATATATGGGGCTTTCAGTGTTCATAGGTTTGCTGGATTTTACGATGAGAATCAGTCGGTAAAAATAGTCGATAGGAATGATAGGATGGTCGTGCTTATTCCAAACTCAAAAGGCAATTATGCTCTCTATGCTACTAGTACGCCCGAACGATTTTCGGAGCTTTTACTCAAGAAGGAAGACAGATTCTTCTATATGCATCCCGGCATTAATCCGTTTAGCATTGGTGAGCTTATTTTAGCCAAAGCCGGGATAGGCGATCGGCAAGGAGCCAGCACCATCGAGCAACAGCTAATAAAACTCCTCCTGGGGCAAGAAAACGAACGAACATTCGCAAATAAATCGGTTGAGCTAATGTCAGTCCTACCGCTTGATCTATTCATGGGAAAGAAAAAGGTATTGCTCAAATATTGCAACTCTGTCTACTTTGGCAATCATATACAAGGCGTCGAAACAGCCAGCCAGGCATACTTCGCCAAGCCCGCTCAAAAACTGTCGGATAACGAGATTCTCCAGTTGTTGTCTTCGCTCGGCAATCCAAGCTATAACAATCCTCTATTGGGAAATAATATCGGCCAAGCGATACAGCTTGGCTCGGCCATGGACATTACTGCGACGAAAGACGGATTCGTGTCTCCGGAGACCGCGGCAAAAAATCTAAAGAATTTTTTAGACCAGAAGGATGGATTTGAACTGAACTCATATATATCCATCACTTCTGTTATGACCACAAAAACTATAAAGGTCTCAACAGACAGGCAACTCACGGAAAAGATTCGTACTATAGTTATGGATTCAGAGCCATCGCTCGCTAGTCGCGACGCACACAACATAGCAGTGGTCGTCATGAAACTGCCGTCAAACGAAATCTTGAGCTTGATCGGGAGCGCCAACCCAGCCGCTACGACTTTCGGCCAACAGATCAATATGCTCAACAAACCTAGGCAGGTCGCCTCGACAATAAAGCCATTCGTATATGCCAAGGCATTTGAGAAAGGAGCTCGGCCTGATTCTCTCATTGATGACGTCGAATACCGATATACAACCTTCGACGGCAGGACTTTGTATCCGAAGAATTACGATATGAAATACCACGGACGCGTTACCGCCGCTTATGCGTTGGCAAACAGCATCAATATTCCGGCGATAAAGACGCTTCAATTCGTGGGACTTGACGCCTTCGCTAACTTTCTAGGGGAGCTCGGCTATACCGATATCAAAAAGGTCCATGACCACCAGCTTGGCGCGGCTCTAGGCACGATAGACATGACATTGCCGGAGCTCGTCCACTTCTACAGCATCTTTCCGAATGAAGGCATGCTCAAGCCTATGCGTCTTTTTTCTGACGAAAAGATGAACAAACTTTCATTCCCAGGAGATGAGAAACAGGTTATAGAGCCACAATACACAGAGCTAGTGACCAAAATCCTTTCAGATCGATATGCAGGCATAGATCAATTTGGCTATGTGAGCGACCTTAATCTGCCATTCGGGAGTTACGCGCTCAAAACCGGCACTTCTGATGATTATCGCGACAGCTGGGTCATCGGATACACGCCGGATTATATTGTCGGCGTATGGGTAGGAAATTCCGATAACACTCCGACCAAGTCGCTATCCGGACAAAGCGGTGCAGGAGAAGTCTGGAGCCGAGTGATGCAGCTCATGCACGCAACATCGTATGACCGACATACACCTTTTTCATTCAAGAATATTAACAGAGAGGAAGAGTCCGCGACCGCCCGAACGCTATTGCTCGATAATAAATAGATTAGCTTCACTACGACCGAAGTTTTCCGGCGTATACATCTCCGATATATTAGCAGGTAGCTGCGAATAAGTTCCTGGAATGAGCGCTCTCACCATATAATCAAACTGATAGGTTCCCGGCGAAAGTTGATCGAAATACAGGAATGCGCGATCATCTCGCCACTCCTTGTGATTTGGCCAGAGCTCAGGATTCTTGACGGTCACATCAGTCTTATCGAGCGACTTGTCCTCCGTAGCTAGGCTGGTGTCGACGATCTCCATACCGGCAGGAATGAAGTCCTCGAGCTCAACTTGATTGCGTGTGACGGGCACAGTAACCTCTACATGTTCGCGTAGTACATCGCCAACTTTAGCTTTCCCTAATGGCCGAGATCCATCTTTGTCAGACAAAGCATAAAAATTCCTTTGGATGGCAAATCCTTCGTCTCGCGGACCGAGCATATTGGCCGGCAGATAATACTTGAAGCTCATATCGTAATAGATCTTTCCAGTATCGGCACCCTTCACTCCTGATTTCGCAAAGGAAACTGTATTCAAGGTACCAAGATGTAATTTGTCCATCGATATGGTCTTGGATAGCTGGGTCAGGATATTATCAGGCGAGAATTCAAAGCGATCTACTTCGGCTCCGTTTAATTTACTCTCCAAAGTGAACTCGGCTCGCGTTTCCGGCTGCCATTTGAGGTATCCGGTCAAAGCGCTAACTACTGCCAAGGTATCCTTGGTAGAACCCCAAGCCCCGTTTTTGGATTTCGATTTAACTAGCCAGCGTAAGAAATTGGACAACTCCGTATTCGACTGATGTCTCTCGGAAAGAATATCGACGTATCGAGCCGTGTTACCGACAGCAGTATCCGCCGAATAGGAGGCGACCGGACCGATATCGAGGAAACTTCCGCGCGAGTCTACTACGACGCGATTCTCGAGCATGAGGTCCGCCTTACTGGCCAAATCAGACATAAGTCCATAACGATGCATAATCTGACTCAAAGTGATGAGCTTGCTCGTTGAGGCTTTTGGATCTTTGACCGTGCCTTGAGCCACCTGCGAGAAAGCCGCCTGTACATCCCATTGTCCTAGATAATCTGACCTCGTGAACAAAGCCTCAGCCATACTGATAGGATCTAGGCTGTACTCCTTATTGTGTGCAAAATACCAATCATGAACATGAGATGCACTCTTATCCCAGACAGCAGAATCTATCGTATAGCCGGATCGTCGTAGCACATCAAAGGCCTTGATCGCTTCTAAGGTAGCCCAGTAGCTTGACCCTTGATCCTCGGGCCACAGTCTGAAGCCTCCATCTGGATTTTGACGATCATATATGGATTGTAGACCTGACTTAACTAGTTCGTCTCCGTTCTTCATAAGCGCCAAAGTTTGGATACGGCTCGAAATCTGCTCCGTACAATCATACGGATAATCAAGCATGTACTTTAAAACATCTCCGAGATACACGGCTATCGTAGCTGAACTTTTAAGCGTGAGCCCTCCTTGGTCGGGAATGACAGTGGACGGCACATAAACCGCTTCGCTAGCGGTAGTATTGGTCTCTCCTGCTGTAGCGGTAACTTCGTATGCGCTGTTTTCATTCACTGTGATAATATCCTCGACCGCGTCGGTAAGATTATTATCGCTCGCGGATATCGAGTAGCCAATCGTTCCAGACTGCAAGGTGTACGGGACAGCAACATCCCAATATACCGTTTGTGAGCTTCCTACCTTTATACCGATATTTTTCGTAAGAGACTGCGATGCGGCATCGAGTGAATCAACCTTTAGACTTACGGTGCCATTAAAAGTATCTTTGCTGTTGTTAAATACCGTCGCTCCAAGAGAGAATTTATCGCCGGGCAATATAAATCTTGGTTTGAGTGGAACAATCATGAGAGCTTTGCTTGTGGTGAACTCATTATATGCAACCCCAACATGCGTATCCGCGGTGACACCAACTGCCTCAGCCTGCCATGTAGTCAGATTATCGGGTAGAGTAAACTTCACAGTCGCTCGGCCGGCCGCATCAGTGACTATATTTGCCTGCCAAAACGCAACCTCCTTAAAGACACCTCTTTTTTTCTGACTGTTCGGGTCACCACCGCTGCCACCCTTGCCATCGCTAGATTTCCTCTCTACCTGCTTTAACAGATCCTTGAAGTTCGAGTAGGTCTCAATCGTAAGCGGAACATGGCCGAAGAAAGCCGAAAGCAAATTCTTCTTGGGATTACCGCGAAGTGCCAGGACACTCATATCAACAACTGCAAGCGACACTTCGGATATGAGTGGTTGTCCTGCTTCATTTTTTGCAAGAAGCTGGATAGTCACCGGATCTCCGGGATTGTAGAATTTTTTGTCAGGCTGTACGGTAAGATTCAGCTTCTTCTCATCGCTGTCGACGATAAATGAATATGTGCCGAACCTGACAGATCGATTTGGGGCATAGACGGTCACACTTACATAAATATTCGGATAATACTCAACCGTCACCGGGAACTTGAAGTGAGTCATTGAGCCGACTATATCTACTACTTGGTAAGTAAAAATTTTTCCGCGTTCGATGGTGACTATGGCCTTCCCCGCAGCTTCCGGTACTTTTATGAGGACTTCAGCATTATCACCGGTCTTCACATGCACGTTACTTGGCACCAATTCGAGAGATGTATCATCACTGCCACGCACTGTTACATTTTGTTCGCCATAAACATAGAACCATGAACGACTGCCGACTGCTCCATGTGACGATATATCAACTTCATACTGACCAGCCGTTTGCACTGGCAAAGCTAGACTGCCATCACCGAGAGAGTCAGTCGAAGTGTCAAATGTCTTCACAAGCTCGCGCTTCCTCTGCCAGTTTGAACTGCCACCTGTGGAGCCGGCACTGCTATTTACCCATGATACACGATATAGGGTAGCGGTCATTCCTGAAGACTTCGCGTTGC
>JAPLZI010000055.1:0-334 GCA_026395095.1 Candidatus Tayloriibacteriota bacterium | reverse complement strand
GACTTCGCGTTGCCGCTTGTATCGACTGACTTGAGTTTGAGTTTAACAGTATCACTTGACGACACGAATGGTTCTTCAATCTTACTTCCGATATATGTCGAGGCGACATTCGGTACAAAAGAGTTTTGAGAGGAGACCGAACGTCCCTGCTGATTTTTGACTGTGGCATCGATTATGATAATCTTGCTCATCTGCGGATCCTTAAGAGATACGGCTCCGATCGAAGGATTCAAAACTGCGTGACCGTTGTCGTCAAGGATTGCACTACCATTCCCGATATATCGATCGCCATAATGATATCCATCCGAATTCGTATCGTCGGATAAATTATTGA
>JAPLZI010000019.1 GCA_026395095.1 Candidatus Tayloriibacteriota bacterium | reverse complement strand
TGAGATGTCCATGGGCGTCGATGAAACCGGGGAATACGGTTTTGCCTTGAAGGTCCGTGACTTGCTTCGGACGAACGCCTCGCTGAAGGTCGCTTTTTGAGCCGATGGCCACAATTCGGCCGCCTCGTGTCGCCAACGCTTCAGCCACATCCAAGTTCCCATCCATCGTATAGATGCGACCGTTCACGTACAAAACATCTGCAGGCTCCGGCACTGTGTGAAAGAACAGATAAGTACAAATGGCTACGCAAACGAAAAAGAGTATGAACCAGGCAAATTGGGTGTTCATGGCTTTCCGGTTAAGTCCATTCTTGTATCGTCAGGATTATTTGTCCGCATAGAGTCGATTGAACATCCGAAGTCCGATCCCATTCCTGCCTTTTCGCACATATTCACGCGTAAGGGCATTTGAAATTGGCTGCTCAAGTCTGGATGATTATTCGGCCAGGGATTTCGTTCGGTCGTGCGCAATGATTCAACTGGACCTTGAGGGCGGTGATCAATTTAGCTTACGTGAGGTGGAATTGCAATCAAAAAGGAGTCGCGCCATTCTGACAGCCAAAGAAAACGCAAGGGGAAATACTCTCGATTCCTTTTCGGCTTCCCGCACATTCTTGTGGCATCGGAAAACTGATCCACTTCGCGGCGCAACATTCCCCTTCCATCGCCGGAATACTCCGCACACCAAGCGAGATTGTCGACAATATCAGTGAATTAGCCTATGCTCCCCGTCATCCTTTCGCGAGAAATTCGAATGCGGAGCTCACTCGACAATTTGCCAATCGTTGCCCGTTGACACGACGCAAGCCCGCTGATGTCAGAGACAGCCTTTTGTTGGCAGGAACGCTGATTTCGCTGCAAATATGAAGAAATACCTTATGCAATGGACTTAATCTATTGGGAGTAAACAGACTTGACATGTCGCTCAACAATCCCTATTTTCCACGTGCCTTTCGCAAAACCAAGCTCAGGAACGCTAATTTGAGGGAAAAGACAGATCCAATGCACACCGATCTTCTGGCCCAGACGCTCCCCTTCATAAAGAGCCATATTCATCAGGACTCCCTTCAGTTGTCGGAGTGGAAACTGAAGGAAGGCGACCTACCGAATGGTGGCTCAACTTCATTGAATGATACGACCTGGTGGAAGTATACCATACCGGCCCCGTGGGGTGGATACGACAAAACGGTCTGGTTTCGAAAGCGACTGCTTATTCCGGAAGGATTTGCGGGAAAACGTATAGGTCTGATCCTCGATATCGCCGACGCATTACTGTATGTGAACGGCAAACCATATCACGGGGTAGACAAGAACCACCAGGAAGTGCTGCTGACCGACAAAGCCCGCACGAATCAGTCTTTCCTTCTCGCCCTTGAATCATATAGCGGTAGAAAAAAAGATCTGAGCACATTCAACTCAGCCCAGCTCGTGGTCCTCAATCCGGTGGCTCGGGCATTGCACACCGGGCTGACCGCTTTACACGACCTCGAGAAAATCCTGGGCCCTTCCTCATCGGAGGCCAAGGACATAAAGGAGCTCATCAGGCAGACGTTGATCTTCCTGAAATACTTCAAACCTGAAGGTGAGGAATACCCAAACGCGATCGGCAGGGCGTATAGTTTTCTCACCAGAACGCTGGACGCGGAATACAAAACCACGATCCCCGGTCTCGTCCATCTTGTCTCCCAATCGCACATCGATGTCGTATGGCTTTGGAGACTTCAAGAGACCAAAAAGAAATGTGCCCGCACATTTTCCACCGCTCTGCGATTGATGGAAGAATATCCGGAATTCAATTTCAGCCAGAGCCAGGCATACCTGTATCAACTCACCAAAAACCACTACCCGGACGTTTTCAAAGAAATCAAGCAACGGATTACCGAGGGGCGCTGGCAGGCCATTGGCTCGATGTGGGTCGAGCCCGACTGCAACATTCCCAACGGCGAATCACTTGTCCGGCAAGTGCTTCATGGAAAACGGTTTTTCAGAAATGAATTTGGTGTTGAGTCCGATATTCTCTGGCTCCCCGACACGTTTGGATACAGTTGGGCGCTCCCGCAGATCATGAAGAAGTCGGGCATCAAGTACTTCTTCACCACGAAACTCACCTGGAACGATACAAATCCGTTTGCCCACAACACGTTCTGGTGGCGCGGCATCGACGGCTCAAAAGTGCTCGCGCATATCCCCGCCGTCGGTCTCGAAGGCACCGTGTCGCCGAAGGATCTCAAGAAAAGCTGGGAGACTTACCGCGAGAAAGAGAAAAGCCCTCACACAATCCAGACGTTCGG